>JAHWGZ010000036.1 GCA_019323755.1 Candidatus Woesearchaeota archaeon | reverse complement strand
GGAATTAGGGACCAGCAACGGCTACAGCACAATCTGGATGGCATCAGCTGGTGTTGAAGTTGTGTCGATGGAAGTATGGGAAGAAAGGATTGCCGAGGCCAAGAAGAATTTTGAAAAGGCTGGTGTTGATGTTAAAATTATTGAAGGAGATATGAGAGAAAATATCCCAAAACTAGAGGGAAAGTTTGATTTTGTTTTTATTGACACTAAAAAAAGGGAATATCTTAATTGTTTAAAGCTGTTGAAAGGCAAATTAGCTAACAAAGCTGTGGTGGTGGCTCATAATGTCATCAATCGAAAAGAAAAGCTTCAGGAATACCTTAATTTTGTCAAAGCTAATTTTGAATCAGTAACAATCCCAAGCAGTGAAGAAGGTATAGAAGTGACTTTGGTAGAAAAGTTTTAATATGGTAAAGTTTTGTTTTTCTCTATGAAAACACGAAAAAATGAAAAAGCATTTTTTGTGTCCCAGAAACCAAAGGTTTCAGGGAAATTAGTGTGGTTGTTGGTGTTTATTCTTGTTTTAGGCATGGTTAATGCTCAGAATTACTACAACAAAGACAGTTTAGACCTGAATTTAAGGATGGATTCTACAATTAACATTGTTCCAACATCAACCAGCTACAGCATTGAAAAAATTGAATCAAAACTTTATTTTTACCCACAGGATGATTTTCAGCAGACTGTTTTAGAGATACAGACAAGTCCGGAAGTGACTGAAGAAGAGGATTACCTGCTTTACAAATGGCTGGGGCCAAAGGAAAAGACATTGGATTATTCTTTGGAAGCCAAGGTCAGGGTTTTTGACAATATCCACAAAGTCAAGGAGAAGATTGGATTCCCTTTGAAAAATTTACCAGAAGAGTTTTTGATCTACACTGAGCCAGCAGAAATAATTGATTCTGACAATTTAAAAATCAAGCAGCAGGCTTCACTATTGGCAGAAGGAGAAGATGATTTGTATGTGGTGGTGCACAAGCTGGCAAGCTGGGTCAGGGAAAATATTGATTATGATTTAAGCACAGCAACTGTCAAGGCTTCGCAAAAGGCAAGCTGGGTTTTAGAAAACAAAAGGGGGGTTTGCGATGAAATGACTTCTTTGTTCATGGCCATGGCTAGGTCACTGGGAATTCCAGCAAGATTTATTTCCGGGGTTTCTTACAGCAATGATCCTATTTTTGAAAATCCCTGGCAGGCGCACGGCTGGGCAGAGGTTTATTTCCCAGGCTACGGCTGGGTGCCGTTTGATGTGACTTTTGATGAATCCGGCTATATCGACCCAACACATATCAAGCTGCATGAATCCCTGGATGCAGGGCAGGCTACAACAAAATTTGAATGGCTGGGCAGGAATGTGGAACTAGAAGTTGATGAGCTGGATATTGATGTAGGAATTTTAAGTATGGGGGAGGAAAAAATCAGGGATGTTGATTTGACAATTGAAGTTTTGGAGGAAAACATTGGTTTTGGATCTTATAATCTGGTTAAGGTTGAGATTGAAAATCTAAAGAATTATTATGTGGCCAAGACTTTGTATCTGGTAAGCACGCCTGAAGTTGAAGTAGAGGATGCAAAAAGGCATCTTTTACTGAAGCCAGAAGAGAAAATAACACTTTACTGGATTTTGAAGCTGACTGAGAATCTGCAAAGAAGCTATACTTATACTTTTCCTGTAGAGGTAAACACAGAAAAAGATTACAGTATGCAGACAGAGTTTTATTCCAAGAGAGGAGAAATTGTTTTTTCTGAAGAAGAGATTAAAGAAAGATTAGAAGGTTTGGTGGGTGAAGAGGAGAAGACTTTGTCAAAAGATTTGGCTGTTAACTGTGATTTGAAGGAGGAAGCAATTAGTTTAGGGGCAGAGACTGGAATCAGTTGCAAAGTCAAAAATTTAGGAAACACTATTTTGAGAGGGCTGGAAGTTTGTTTGGGCAGTGCCTGTGAAAAAACTGATTTGAATATTAATGAAGAGAAAAGTTTTGGTGGGGTGGTGAAGGGTGAGGAAGTTGGTGAGCAGCAGTTTTTAGTGAAGGTGAGCAACCAGGAAATAAGCAAGAATGTTTATGTTGATTATTCTGTGTTTGATGAATCTGCTGTAAAGATTGCAGAAGTGCAGTATCCAGAGAAAGCAAATTATGGCGAAGAGTTTGTGATTTCCTTTGTTTTGGAAAAAAAATCATTTTCAAACCCAAAAAATGTTAAAGTCACTTTGCTGCATGAAGGCTATCCCAATGAATGGATGATTGAGGAACTGTCCGAGGACAAAAAGTTTGCTGTTGATTTTTCAGGCAGTGATTTGGGTTTTGGAGAGAATGATTTTGAAATTGTGGTTGAGTGGGACAGAGCCAAGACAAGAGAGGAATTTATGATTGAACTGGGAGAGACGAGTTTCGGAGAGAAATTTGCAGTTATCTTAAGAAGCATCAACAGGTTCTTTGGAAGATTGTTTAAATAAAAAAAAGAAAAAAATAATAAGAATTATCTGCGCTTTTTCTTCTTGGCTTTCTTTTTCTTAACAACTTTTTTCTTTTTAGCCATTTTCTTTTTCTTTTTTGCCATAATTATTCACCTCATTTTTAGGATAAAAGTAAGAAAGGTTTTTTTGTTTAAAAAGCTTTTGTTTTTATTTCTAAAAAAAATTGAGAAAGGTTTTTAAAGTTGAGAAAAAATTAGGAAGAGTAATGAAAACAATTGACAAAGTTGTGCCGGACACTTCTGTTTTGATAGAGGGAACTTTGTCAAAACAGATTGAAAAAAAGGAGATTTCCATTGGTAAAATTCTGATTCACAACGCTTCTCTGAGCGAATTAGAGCACCAGGCCAACGAGGGCAAAACAATCGGCCACGTGGGCCTAGAGGAAATTAAGAAGCTGCGGGCCCTGCTGGAAATTGAATTTGTAGGCGAAAGGCCGAGGGCAAGCGAAATTAAGTATGCCCGGCTGGGAGAGATAGACAACATGATCCGGCAGGTTGCTTTTGAGGAAGGAGCAGTTTTGATGACTTCTGACAATGTCCAGGCGTCAGTGGCTGAGGCAAAGGGCATTGAAGTTATTTTTGTCAGACCTATTTTTGAAAAGAAGAAACTAAAGTTTGAGAAATTTTTTGACAAGACAACCATGTCAGTCCACATGAGGGAGAATTTAGGCGTCAATGCCAAGAAAGGAAAACCAGGGGACTGGAAATTTGTTTCAGTTAGCAAGGGAAAAATGAAACGAGAAGCTATTCGTGAAATGGCCCTTGAGATTTTAGAAAGTGCCAAGACCAGGCGGGACGGTTTTATTGAAATTGAGCGTTCAGGCAGCACCATTGTGCAGCTGGGAGATTATAGGATTGTAATTACACAGCCGGCTTTTTCAGACGGCTGGGAAATAACAGCAGTGCGTCCAGTAGCTAAACTGGATTTGAAAGACTACAAATTAAGCGAAAAATTAATGGAGCGGTTGTCTGAGCAGGCAGACGGAATGTTGATTGCCGGAGCACCAGGACACGGGAAAACAACTTTTGGCAGGGCCTTGGCTGAATTTTATGCTTCTAAAGACAAGATTGTCAAGACTGTAGAGGCGCCCAGGGATATGCTATTGTCTGACAACATCACACAGTATTCAATTTCTCGGGGTTCGAGTGAGGAAGTGCACGATGTTCTGCTTTTGAGCAGGCCAGACCATACAATCTATGATGAGATGAGAAACACCTCTGATTTTATGCTGTTTTCTGATTTGAGACTAGCGGGCATTGGAATGATTGGTGTTGTTCATGGAACTGACCCAATTGACGCAGTGCAAAGATTTTTGAGCCGGGTGGAGTTAGGAGTGCTGCCCCATATTGTTGACACTGTTGTTTTTATCAAGAACGGCACAGTGGGCAAGGTTTTGGAATTGTCAATGACAGTGAAAGTGCCGACCGGCATGACAGAAAGCGATTTGGCGCGGCCAGTGGTTGAAGTCAATGATTTTGAAACAGGAAAATTAGAGTATGAGATTTACACTTACGGCGAGCAGACTGTGGTGATTCCAGTAGAGAAAGAGGGCAAGAAGCCGGTGATGAAATTTGCTGAAGAAGGGATCCGCCGGAGGCTGAGAGATTTTGTCCCGAGTGACTTTAACGTGGAAATGATCTCTGACAACCGGATTAGACTTTTTGTGCCTGAAAGTGTGATTCCTAGAATCATTGGCTCTGGCGGCAAGAATATTGAGAAGATTGAGCAGTCATTGGGGATTGGCATTGATGTTGAATCAATGAAAAGAAAGAATACAGGAAAGGAAGTTGCTTTTGATGTTGATGTTCGTAAAAATATAACTTTCTTTTTTGACAGAATGTATGTGGGCCATGACATTGAGGTTTATTCCGGCGATGAACTGATTTTAGTGGCTAAAGTGAGCAAGAAAGGACAGATTAAAGTCGGAAAACAGAGTTCTGTGGGCCATGAAGTTTTGAAGGCAATTGATTCCGGAAGGATAAGGTTGTTGGTGAAATGAAAGGTTTAAAGGTCACTGCTTTAGAAAAGAAAAAATATGCTCTTAAAGAAAAGAGAGATTTTGAGATTCTGGATAAACTTAAACAACTGGAAAAAATAAAACTAACAAAAGAGGACAAGTTTTGGTTAAATTTTCTTAAAACACAGCTGGAAGACGACTGGAGAAAACCGCTGCTGAGGATGTTGAATAGGCTTTTGAAAAAGTATAAAAAGAAGTCCTGATTCTTAATTTTTTATGATTGAGGTTGAATTAAAATTTCAGGTTCTGGATGAGGAAGAAGTTAAAATTTTTTTAAAAGATTTAGAATATGTTTCTGAGAAAAGAATAGTTGATGTGTATTTAGATACAGTGGAAGGGGATCTGTTCAAAAAAGGCATTTTTATCAGAGTAAGGGACGGTAAAAAGCTTGATTTTAAATATAATCTAGAAGATGATGACCGGCATGAACACTGTGATGAGCACAGTTTTGTTTTGCCGCTGGGAAATATTTCTGGTGTTAATTCTAATTGCAAGATTTTGGGTTTGAAAGAGATAGAGAAGAATTTCGAAGAGTTTAAAGAAAAAAACAATTTGATTAATTCGATGACAGTTGACAAAGTAAGAAAAAAGTTTAAGGATGAAGAATTTGAATATTGTTTAGACAAAGTTGAAGGAATGGGTTTGTTTCTGGAGATAGAGGCTGAAGGAAAAGAAGGAGAAGACCTGGAAGCGATTAAGGCAAAAATGAGAGAAAAGTTGAAGGGATTAGACCTGAAAAAAATAACCACGGGCTACAATGAGATTTACTGGCGGAAACATAATTTTGAATTGTACATGCAGGGAAAGTATTTATTAGAAGAGGATAAAGTTTAAATATTGTTGGGGGTTACTGCTTCTTATGATTGACATCAATTTAATCCGGGAAAATTCAAAACTGGTAAAAGATAACCAGAAAAAGAAAAATAAAGACGACAAAGTAGTTGATGAAGCTCTTTCTTTAGACGGGGAATGGAAAAAGGTTTTGAAGAAAGTTGAGGAATTAAAAAGTAATAGGAACAAGGTTTCCCTGGAAATCAATGCTGAAAAAAAGCAGGGCAAGAGCGCAGCCGGCAAAATTAAAGAAATGAAAGGTGTAGTTGATGAAATCACAAAATTAGATTTAAAGGCCAATGAATTATTGCGGCAAAGAAATTTGGCCTTGAGCAAGATTGACAACCTGATGCATGAGAAAGTTCCCAAGGGAAAGGATGAAAGCGAAAACAAGGAAATCAGGAAATGGGGGACCAAACCAGCGTTTAAATTTGAAGTCAAGAATCATGTGGAATTAATTGAAGGTTTGGGAATCGGAGATTTTGATGCTGCCAGCAAAAGTTCTGGCAAGGGATTTTATTTTTTAAAAGGAGATTTGGGGATGCTGAACCAGGCTTTGATACAGTTGGCAGTTGAATTTATGTCTGGCAGAGGCTATGTTTATGTTGAACCGCCATTGATGCTGCGGAAGGAAGTTTTAGGCGGGGCTTTGGACTTGGCTGAGTTTGAAAAAACAATTTATTCTGTTGAAGGAGAAGATTTGGCATTGATCGGGACAAGCGAGTACAGTCTGCTGGGAATGCATGTGAACAATGTGATTGAAGTTCCTAAAAAATATTTTGCATATTCAATGTGCTTTAGAAAAGAAGTCGGCGCTCATGGCGTCAATGAAAAAGGACTGTGGCGGACGCATCAATTCAACAAAGTAGAGCAGTTTGTTTTTTGTGCTCCTTCAGAGAGCTGGAAATATTTTGATGAAATGGCCAAGAATACAGAAGAGTTGATGCAGGCTTTGGAACTGCCTTACCGGGTGGTTGAGATTTGCTCTGGCGACTTAAGCGCCTGGAAAGCCCGTTCTTTGGATGTTGAAGTCTGGAGGCCAACACTTAAGGATTATGGCGAAGTGGCTTCACTTTCTAACTGCACTGACTATCAATCCCGTAATTTAGGGATTAAATTTGTTGACAAAGAAATGAAAAGACAGTTTGTCCATACTTTGAACAATACAGTTTTAGCTACTTCCAGGATTATGGTCGCAATACTGGAGAACTTTCAGACTGAGAAAGGGACTGTCCGCGTACCAAAGGCTTTGTGGCCTTATATGAACGGGGTAAAGGAATTAAAGTCATTGGGAAAGTGACGTGCGGAAGGAAAATGTATGTTCTTTGAATTAAACCATCTTCCCGAAAATAATGAAGAGAATAAATGTGGAGCGGGCTGGCAGAATGCACAGTGATTGTTTTTGGCTCTGTTATTTTTCTTAAATCTTCTTGAGTTGGCTGCCGGTTGAATTCTCTGGTGACATCCTCGCTTGCTTGGGGGATAAGCCCTTTGATTTGATAGGCATAATTTTCCTGGGATTGGCACCGAAGGTATTTGATTTCCCCTCTCCTGATGATAAGTTCGTCTAAATCCTGGTTTTCTTCAAACAGTTCTAAGATAGGGTCGGTCATCAAGATGGGTTTTTGCTGATGATTTAAATATCTTTGGGGTAAGATTTAAAAACGAGTATTTGTTTGGGTTTTGTATGGGGATGTTTAAAGATATGCTTGGTTCTGCAGAGAGTTTATTTAGAGACTCGGTTGCACTGGATTATGATTATCTGCCGAAGATTTTGAAGTTCCGTGAAATCCAGCAAAAGCATTTTGCAACCTGCATCAAGCCGTTATTGGCTGGACGCAATGGCAGAAATCTTTTTGTGCATGGGGCGCCGGGAATTGGAAAGACCGCTGCCTGCCGGTGGGTTTTGCGCGATCTTGAGGAAGAAACTGCTGAAGTGATCCCAATTTATATCAACTGCTGGAAGCACAATTCCAGTTTTAAGATTCTGACTGAGATTTGCAATTTATTGGGGATTCGTTTTATTGTCAATAAGAAAACTTCGGAATTGTTTGAAGAAGTCAAGAAAGTTTTGAATAAAAAATCAGTGGTTTTGGTTTTAGATGAAGTTGACAAGCTGGATGATTTTGATTTGATTTACATGTTTCTTGAGGAGATTTATAGAAAGAGCTTGTTTTTGATCACTAATTACAAAGAAACCCTGGGGAAAGTGGATGAAAGAATTATGTCTCGATTTAATCCTGAGTTTTTGGAATTCAAACCTTACAATGGTTTTGAGACAAAAGGAATTCTTGAGGAAAGAAGCAAATATGCTTTTGTGCCTGGTGTCTGGGACAGTGCTGCCTTTAGTTTAGTGGTAGAGAAATGTGTTGAAGCAAATGATATCAGGGCCGGGCTGTATTTGATGCGCGAGTCAGGGAACATTGCTGAAGACAAGGCTGCCAGGAAAATAACATTGGAGCATGTCAAAGAAGCTGTGCGCAAGGCAGATGAATTTACAATCAAGGACAAAGATGATTTAGACGAAGAAGTGCAAAGTATTTTAGAGATTGTCAAAGGCAACAGCGGTTTGAAGATGGGTGATTTGTTTAAGATTTATGCTGATAAGGGAGGGGGGATGTCATATAAGAGTTTTAGCCGCAAGATTGAGAAATTAGAGAAAGGAAAATTTATTTCTACAGCCAAAAGCACTGGTGAAGGAGGGAATATCACCATTGTCAATTACGAGAAGAAGCTGACTGAGTTTTAGATTTTTTCCCAGCTTTCTATCTTTCCCTTTTTTATTTTGAAGAGAGGGTGTGGTTTTGGTTTTAAGGGTTTGATTTCTTTGTATTTGGTTTTGTTTCTGGTTTTGAGTTTGTTTTTTAAATGTTTGAATTCATATTCAAGCTGTTGGTTGGTTACGGGGATTTTCTTTTTAGTGAAAGGTTTTTGGATTTTAGTTTTGTCAAAGCAATAACCTCTGCGGCAGGATTCTTTGTAGATGTGGTAGAGATAAGTGTTGATGTATTTTAAAGGAAGTTTTTTGAATCTTTTTAATTGAGGATGATTTTGATATGATTTGGTTTTACCCTGGAGAACTTTTTTAGCCAGTAAAGCTTCGCGCCAGAGTCCTGAAAGTCCTTTGACATCAAGAAATTTTGGATGGAGGCTCCAGAGTCTCATTTCAGTTAGAATAAGCTTAATTTACTTAAATTTTTTGCACAACCCACAAGACAAGTGCTGACGCGCGGTATATAAATGGTGTTATTATTACTATAGTTAACGAGACAGCGGCCGATATTAAGGCATAAGACTGGCTCTTTTTTCATCAAAAAGGAGAGTGATACAAAATGGTTGATTTGAGTTTAGGAACAATAAACAGATTATTTATTGAGCAAATTTCTGATCTGACTGAAAAATCCTGCAAAAAATAAGATTCTTTTGACTATCAGTTCAGCGAATGGTGGTTAAGATGAATCATGATTTCTATGACTGCGAAGAAGTAGATGAAAGTTTAGAAAGCGATGGAATCAGCGGCGCAGAAGAAGGTTTTATGAAAGGATATCTTGAATCTGAGTAAGGTATATGGGGTATATATACCTATAGGAATAACTTTATAAAGTGTCTGCAGCGGTTTTGGTTTTATATGGAAACATTAACCAAAAGTGAAGTCAATTACAGGAGAGATGAGCTGAAGCAAAGGATTGCTGAGGGAGAAGTTTTTATTCACCCAACTGACACAATCTATGGTCTAGGATGCAATGCTCTTGATGAAAAAGCAGTCAAGGCTATTCGCGACCTGAAAGACAGGCATGAAACTCCTTTTTCTGTTTGGGCTCCTTCAAAAGACTGGATCAGGGCAAATTGTGAATTAGGCGAAGAAGGAGAAGAATGGCTGGAAAAATTACCTGGACCTTACACTTTAATTTTGAAATTAAAAAACAAAAAAGCAATTGCGCCAAATGTTTATCCTGGAAACGGATCTGTTGGTGTTAGAATTCCAAACCACTGGTTTGGTTTTATGGTTGAAGGTTTAGGAATGCCAATTGTAACTACTTCTGCCAATCGAGTGGGGCAGGCTTTTATGACTTCAGTTGAAAATATTGACCCAGAAGTCCAGAAGGGTGTCAGATTTATGGTTTATGAAGGCGAGAAAAAAGGCCGTCCGAGTCAGATAATTGATTTAGCTCATGGGAAAACTAGTGTAAAAGAGAGATAGTTGTCATTTCTTAGTAGTTAAAATAGAAAGATTTATAAAGGGTTAAACTCTAATAATTAAGATGAAAATACTTGCAACAAGCGACATTCACGGCGATTCACGCTGGGTAAAGGAATTGGCCATTAGAGCTGAAAAGGAAAAAGTAGATTTAGTTTTACTTTGTGGGGATTTGACTTATGCAGAAGAGTTCAGCGAGAATTTAATCGGTCCTTTCAAAGAAAAAGGTCTGAAAGTTGCTTTGATTCCTGGGAATCATGAAAGCATGGCCACTGCTAATTTTCTTTCTGAGAAATATGGTTTGAAGAATTTGCAGTATGAATCAATGAAAATTGGTAATGTGGGTTTGTTCGGCATGGGCGGAGCTGCAATCGGGCCGTTCCCAGTCAGTGAAGATGAGATTTTAGATACTTTGAAAAAGAATTTTGAAAAGATTAAAGATGCCAAAACTAAAATTATGGTAACTCATGCTCATCCAAAAGGAACTTTGATTGAAAAAATGAGTTATCCTGGCAGTCCTTCTGTGAGAAAAGCAATTGAAAGTTTCAAACCTCAATTACATTTATGCGGACATATTCAGGAATGCGCGGGAATGGAAGAAAAGATTGGTGAGACTAAAGTTATTAATGTCGGAAAGAAAGGGAAGATTATTGAAATAAAATGAAAGAATCTAGTGAACCAACTTTAGAGAAAGAACTTACAGAACATCCAGAAATGGGAAATGTACGCGAATTTCTCGAAAATGAATTGAGAAATATAGAATATCCAAGAGGTAAAGAGGAATTAAAATTAGAAGAATTGCAACACGAAGGAAAATTTTTTGGAGCAGGATTTGAATATAATAATTGTCCTGGGGGACCTAATCACATTAATTTTTGGGGGGGCTTTTCAACAGCAAGCGGTCAATTAGTAATACAAAATATCACTGTGGGCGCTTCAATTAGGAAAAAGGGCATTGCTTCACAGATAATTAGAATGCTGGAAAGATTAGCAATTAAGTATGGTTGTGAAAAATCTAAATTATGGAGAGTTCAGACTATCCCTGGTCTTAGACTTGCTCAAAGTTTGGGATATGAAGATTCTTCCAAGGGCCGGTATCTTGGTATGGATCATTATAAGAATTTAAAATAAGATATTAACCCTTAACCACACCCAAGGGTTTAACTCGAACTACTTTCTTGCCGATGTCGGCTTTGTGAGAAACTTCAACAACTTCGTCAATGTCCTTGTAAACGCCAGGGGCTTCTTCGGCAATGCCTTTCCAGGAAGCGGATTTGACTGAGATTTTTTTTGATTCAAGTTCTTTTTTAACTGTTTCTCCGCGGAACTGTCTCAAGGCTTCATGACGAGACATGACACGGCCAGCACCATGAGCAGTAGAACCAAAAGTAGCTTCCATGCCCTCATTGGTGCCAACTAACAAGTATGAAGCAGTGCCCATTGAGCCTGGGATGATAATGGGCTGGCCAACTTCTTTGTACATTTTAGGAATTTCTTTGTGGCCTGGGCCAAAAGCCCTGGTAGCGCCTTTGCGATGCATATAAACTTTAGTTGGTTTGCCATTGATATTGTGCTCTTCAATCTTGCAGATATTGTGAGCAACATCATAGACTGTCTTTAATTCAGCCTGAGGAAAAATCTTTTTAAAAGCTAGTCTAACCTGGTGGGCAATAACATGGCGGTTGCACCAGGCAAAGTTTGCTGCAGCTGACATGGCTTTGAGATATTTTTCTGCCAGAGGATGGCCGGCTGGCGCGTAAATCAGTTCTTTATCTGGTAATTTAGCAATAATCTCTGGGAAAGTGCGCTCCATTTCTCTTAAATAATCTGAACAGACCTGGTGGCCTAAGCCTCGGCTGCCGCAATGAATCATAACAGTAACCTGGTCTTTTTCTGTAATGCCAAATGCTTTGGCTGTTTTGGGATCAAAAATCTCATCAACATATTGGATTTCCAAGAAATGATTGCCAGAGCCAAGAGTAGCGACTTGTTTTCGTCCCCGGCTTTTGGCTTTTTCTGAAACTGCTTTGTGGTCAGCGGTTTTCATGGCGCCGTTTTCTTCACAATGCTCCATATCTTCTTTAGTGCCATATTTGTTGTCAACAGCCCACTGGGAGCCTTTGTCGAGGATCTGGTTAAGCTGCTCCATGTCAACGCGGATATTAGAGCTGCCTAAGCCGGCAGGAACATGTTCAAATAATGATTCTAATAATTCTTTGATTTTTGGATGGACATCTTTTTTAGTAAGATTGGTTCTTAGCAAACGGACACCGCAGTTAATGTCATAACCAATGCCGCCTGGTGAAATACCACCTTTTTTAAAATCCAGGGCAGCGACACCGCCGATAGGAAAGCCATAACCCTCATGACCATCAGGCATGACACAGGCATATTTGTAGATGCCCGGCAAGGTAGCAACATTACGGCCTTGCTCTAAAGTTCTGTCCTGCTTCATTTTTTCAAGCATTTTTTTAGAAGCAAAAACTCTAGTGGGAACATTCATCTTATCTGATTGAGGGATTTCCCAGACTACATCTGAGATTTTTTTAATTTTGATTTCTTCCTTGGGTTCCATTTTTAAGTTAAATAAAAGAAAGCTTTTTATATAGTTTTTTGTTTAATCAGTAAAAAATGGTGGAATTAACCCTAGTTTATATTCTGGTTTCTTTATTTATAGTCAGTGCCATTTCTTTTGTTGGAATATTTTTTTTAATTAAAAAAAAGTTGGTTGACAAAATATTGTTTTATTTGGTGAGTTTTGCAGTTGGCGCTTTACTGGCCGGGGCATTTTTACATATTCTGCCAGAGGCAATTGAACAAAATGGAGACTCCCATACAGTTTTAATTTTTGTTTTAGTTGGAATGATCCTATTTTATATGATTGAAAAGTTTATGTGGTGGCACCACTGCCACCATACACCCCACAGGGAATGCAAAAGGGGTGTTAAAACTGTGGCTTACCTGAATTTGGTTGGTGATGGTTTGCATAATGTTCTGGATGGGGCAGTAATCGCTACGACTTATTTGGCCAGTATTCCGCTCGGCATAATTGCCACCTTGGCAGTAATTGCCCATGAGGTGCCGCAGGAGATTGGTGATTTTGGGATTTTGGTCTTTGGTGGTTTTAGCAAGTTTAGAGCATTGGCGTGGAATTTTATTTCTGGATTAACTGCTTTTTTAGGTGCACTAGGAGTTTATTTTTTAGCTTCCCGTTTTGAAGGGGTTTTGGTTTATTTGATGGCTTTGTCTGCCGGCAGTTTTATTTACATTGCTGGTGTAGATTTAATTCCTCATTTGCATGAAGAAAAAGAATTGAAAAAATCATTGATCCAGTTTGGCTGTATTTTGGCTGGAATTTTAGTAATTGTAGTTTTGAACTTGTTCTTACACGCGCATTAAGGTTGGAGTGTTTTTTAACGAAACATTTATATAATAGTTATGAATATATATTCATAAGTCATACGGAGGAGGATAAAAATGCCACAAGGAGATGGAACCGGACCAATGGGTCAAGGCCCAAGAACTGGCTGGGGCAGACCAAGAAGATGCAGAAGGGTGGGATTCAGGCCCGATGTAACTTTTTTTAAGCCGGCTGGGGTAAGACTAGTTGATTTAGATGAAGTTGCATTAACAGTAGATGAACTGGAAGCAGTCAGGCTGAAAGATTTAGAGGGATTGGAACAAGAAAAAGCTGCTGAGAAAATGGGAATCTCACAACCAACGTTTCACAGGCTGATCTTGGCTGCCAGAAAAAAGATTGCCGATGCCCTAATAAAGGGCAAGGCAATTAAAATAGAAGGTGGAGACTACAAGTTTGTTTAAATATCTAGAATTACCTGAATGATATACTGGCCTTTTTCTTTTTTGATGAACATTTCCTGATAAGTCACGGCTTTGATGTGGGTGTCAATTTCGTATTTTTCCGGGTGGGTGTCGCCGGTGATGGTGGCTGTTAAGGTGTTATTTTTAATGGTTAATTTTTTAATTTTATTTAATAAAAAACCTTTGGAATCTAAGAGGATAAGAAATTGTTCCAAGAAGTCGTAAAGTAAAGACTCCTGATTTTCTGATTCAACTTTAATGGTTTTTTCTACTGTGGGTTTGATTTTTTTGTAATTAGTGATGGTTTCTGTCAAAGCATAAGCACAGTTTTTGAAAGCCTCTTCTAAAGTCTTGCCAAAAGCCTGGAATTTGACATCAGCAGTGTGGGGTAAAAATTTGTATTGAACCATTTTAGTATTGTTTCAACAAGCTGGGGATAGCAGCGCCAATAGCACAAGGCATGGAAACAGCGATAACAATTTTGAAAACACCATAAAGAGAGCCTGCTAAAGAGTCCATATTAAAGAGATAGACTAAAGACAGAGAAACTAAAATAGCAATAAAGTAAAGGGTGAAAAAACGCTTGGCCCAGAACTGGCCAAATTTTCTTCTGTGTTTGTATTTGACGCGGCTATAGCCAACAAAATAGATCTGAAAGGTGAGAATAATTGCAGTGACTAAAATAATAAAGGTCAGGTGGGCTTTAGTAAGAGTTAAACTAATTTGAATTAAGGAACCTTTGAAGACAAAAGTTAATCCTAAAACCAAGGAACCAACAAAAGCATTGATAATGTCGCGATAATGAAAATGGCTGGGAACTTTTTCATAGAGTTTCTCGTAGAGGTTGTCAATCTGCTTTTCAATGTGCTTAACATCTTTTTCGAGTTTTTCCTCTTTCATTTTCAGTACAATTCAATATTGGGTTTTTCTTTGGGAGTCTCTTTGGTTTCTGCGGCTGAGGGGTTGTCAAAAATACTAAAAAGATTGTCAGTTGATTCAGTGGGCTTGGAGTCGTCAAAGATGTTTCTGTTTGATGATGGTGTCTGGCCGATTAAATGTGTTAACAGAGAAATGACTTTCTTTATTTCTTCATGGGAATCCTCTTTTGTATCAATGGTTATTTTCATAATTGGAAGGAAGTTTTAAGGTTATTTAAGATTTACGATTATTTCTTTTTAGAATGGCTTAAAGAAAAAATAACAGCAACCAGGGCGCCGATGGAATTGGCAATCAAATCAGCAGCGTTATTGGCATAATCCCCAACAAGGGTATTTTGGAAGACAAGAGTGGCTAAGAACTCAATTATCTCAATAATAGCCCCCAAACCAATGCCAATCATAAGGACAATAAAGCTGATAAGGATGGTTTTTCTCATGTCTTTTTTGACCAATGACTCTTGAATGAAGTTATAAGCTATAAGAGTGATAATAAAAGCTCCGAAGACATGAACAATTTTATCATAAGGGATAATTAACAGGCTGGTTTGGTAGAGCTTTAATCCGCCAAAAGTAAGATTTCCGCCAGCCAGGTGCAAAAAAGTCAAAACAATCAAGCCAATAAGGAGCGGTGTTTTAAGGTGGATTTTTTCATAAAAAAACAAGAGAATAAAAAAACCAACTAACATAAGCAAATTGTAATAAATATACTCATAGTTGTGGTTAAGAACAGAGATGATTAAAAAGGCCAAGGAGAAAATTAAAAAGATAATGCTAATAATGGTCTTCTCTTTTTTTTTATTTGGTTTTTTTTTCATACAGAGTATCTAACCAGATAGTATACTCTTTTGAATATATTTAATATTTTTATATGTATCCTTTTTATGAGCGATCTTGAGGCAATGGCAACCAAATAAAGGGCAATGTCTCTGGGAGAAAGCATTTGGCTTCGGTGAGGCCGCTTTTTGTAGATATTAAAGAATTCTGTGTCAATTCTGGCTGGGTGGATAGTGGAGGTCTTGATTTGGTGTTTTTTTAATTCAAATCTAATTGACCTTTTAAAGCCAGTAACACCATGTTTTGAAGCACAATAAGCTCCATAAGAGGGAGCTCCATATAAACCAGCAATTGAAGAAACAGTAATGATGTGGCCCTTGATTTTTTTGGCAATCATTCTTTGGGCAGCTTCCCGTGAACAAAGAAAAACACCTTTGAGATTAGTGTTAATAACAGAATCCCAGTCATGGTCGCTAGTGTCAAAGAGATTGGCTTTAAGGCCGCGGCCAGCATTGTTGACGAGAATATCTGTTTGACCAAATTTTTTTTCAGTTTGATTGAAAAGATTTTGGACATCTGTTTTTTTAGAAACATCAGTTTGGACAGAGAGAACATTTGGATTAAATCTTTTGATAAAATTTTCTAATTCCTTTAATTTTTCTGTTCTTCTGGCAGCCAGGACTATTTTTGATTTTTTTTTGGCAAATTCCAGGGCAGCAGCTTTGCCAATGCCGCTGCTGGCGCCAGTGATAACAACTACTTTATTTTTCAAGGAGGCCATTTTGATCTAACCAGACAATTGAGTCTTTAATTGTTTTTCGGAAATCTATCTGCGGCTGCCAGTTTAATTCTTTTTTAGCTTTAGAGTTGTCGAAATATCGGAATTTAAATGAAGAATCAAGATTATCAGCAGCCAATTCAAGCTTGTTTTTGGCTTTTTTTTCAATAAAAAGCAAGGGATGAAATAAGATGAAATTTAAGAATTTAGGCAGGGTTAATTTTGGCGGTTTGACCTGGAATTCCTGGGCAATGGTTTGGTTGATTTGCTTCATGGTTAAGTTATAACCAGACAACAAATAATATCCTTGTGCTTTTTGTTTTAAGGCTGTGACAATGCCGTTGCTGACATCCCGGACATCAATAACATTGGTTCCGCCAGGCATGTTAAAAGGAATTTTTCGGTATTTGAGGGCTTTGATTAATCTGGCAGAATTAGCGGCATCGCCAGGACCAAACATTAAGCCAGGGTATAAGACAATGGTGTTAAGGCCCTGGTCTTTGTATTTTTCAACTTCGATATCTGCCAAATATTTAGTAAGCATGTAATATTTTTTTCTTTTTTTAGCTATTTTCCAGTTGAATTTGAAGTTTTCATTAATGGGTTTATTTTGGTTGTTGTTGTAACCCAGAGCGGCAACTGAACTGATGTGGATAAATAATTTGATTTTGTTTTTCAGAGCAGCCTTTAAAACGTTTCTTGTTCCCAAAATATTAACGTTTTTCATTAATTCCTTGTCCTTGATTGAAAAAGAGACGATGCCGGCGAGGTGGATGACAGCATCAATGTTTTTGAACTGGTGTTTGATTGAATCATAGTCGCAGATGTTTTGGTTTAAAACAATTTCAACATTATTGGGGAATTGAAAAAGAGGCAAGGAATTGGGCTTTAAATCAATGATTTTGATTTTGAGATTGGGAAATTCATTTAATAATTGATGAGTTAAATGCTGGCCTAAGAAACCACAACCACCAGTAATCAGCACATGTTTAAACACCATAATAATTCAAAACTATTCTTGTTTTTAAAGATTTATGAAGAGAAACAGTTATTTGCGGTGTTTTAAAACATGTTTGAAATGCGGATTTTTTTTGAGAGCTTCAAAGTTTTCCTTAGCTACACTCTGAGTTCGGGCATGGTGGTGGACATGAAAAATATTCAGGATATCTTCACCCTTTTCCTGCAGTCTTCTGCCCCAGAGTTTAAGCTCCTGCTTGATCCAGCCCAGTTCTCCGGCGTCACGGACATATTTAAGCTCGGCCTTGAGATGGTGGTAAACGTCTGGAAGAAGAGATTCTTCTTTGCCTAAGATAAAATTCTTATTTTTCTTAATGCTTTTGAAAAAGGATTCCCGGTCATCGCCCTGGGCAAAACAAAGAACCCGGCCCAATTCAACTGTCATGTGGCCGTCTGTACCGGCAGTAACTGGTTTTTTGTGTTTTTTGATAAGGTCGAGTGCTTTTAGATTCATCTCCCTGACCAAGGCACCATTAAGTCCTTCAATAAAATCAATTTTTTTGAAAATATAATCAAGGTCTTTTTTAGGTATCTTAACTTTCATCAGGCCAGTGGCAGGCAGATAAGGGTGGGCAATGGAACTCAAGCAGTTGTATTTCTTGGAAATTTCAAGGACCTCGCGATAAGTAGTGTGCATAAAGTAAGGGTTGTGTTTTTTTTGCGGTTTTATTTCTTTTTCATAAAACTCCTTTCCTTCAGAAAGATCATAAAAATATAGTAAAAGATGGGCACCTTCATGACAGCTGACTTCAATGCCCGGAATAAAGAGTTCTTTTCTTTGCCGGCAAATCTTTTCTGCACCCCTAAACTCATTATGGTCAGTAACAGCCAGACCAATGTTCATTTTATCGGCTTTTTTAACAACATTTCTGGTGTGAGCCAAGCCGTCAAAACTAAACCTGGTGTGAAAATGCATGTCAGCTGCCCGAAAACCCTGCTTTTTTAGGGCGTCCATTAAAGGGCCGTACATAATAAAAGCAGAATTGAGATTAATGTTTTTGAGCATTACATCACCTTTTTTATTAGTTTAATTTTGGTAGATATAAAAAGTTTACTATTTAAATTGAATATCTACTTCCAGAGAATCATAAGTGGGGTATTCTTCAACAATAGCTGGGATTAATTTTAGTCCCTTGATTTGGTTTTTGTATTGGTTGATATTGGTTTGGGTGGTTAGAAGTCTAAGCTTGTTTTGGTCTAAGTGGGTTTTG
>JAHWGZ010000035.1 GCA_019323755.1 Candidatus Woesearchaeota archaeon | reverse complement strand
CAGGCCTTTTCATGTTTTGAAGAAGTCTTTTGGGGTTTTTAAAACCTGCGGTTTTTAAACCTTCAAACAAATTTGAAGTTTTTTAAGTGTTGTGGTAAAGTTTTTATAGGGGTTTTGTTTTTTATTTTAAAAAAGAGTTCTATTAAAAATGGTATTGGATGAATTCATCAAAAATTTTTGGGAAACATATAATCACTGGTATGATTGGATTAATTTTCATTATCAGGCCTGGGAACAAAAAATAGAAATCAAAGGGAAACCGCACATAAATGATGAAGGGGATATCAGCGGGATATTCTTTTTTGACTCTAATACAAACAACTACAGGAAAGATTTGCTGGCTAGATTTGAAGAACTAAAAAAAGGACCTGAAAATCCCTCTGGACTGGCAAAGGTTTGCTTTTCTTTGAGGCATCCAATGATGCAGTTTATTGCAAATTATTATATTGCTAGTCAAGTAATGAAAAAGAGCTAGTTTTATCACAAGATTTATAAATAACCAATTATCTGAAATTTTATACTAATTTAAGGGTGGTAACTATGGGAGATGGAAACGTGCAACCAATTTTTATTTTACCTGAAGATACTAAAAGAACCTCTGGCAGAGATGCCCAGAGAATGAATATCATGGCTGCAAAAGCAGTCGCTCAAACAGTCAGAACTACATTGGGCCCAAAAGGCATGGACAAGATGATTGTTGATGCTATGGGCGATGTGATTGTTACAAATGATGGTGTGACTATCCTTAATGAGATGAATATTGAGCATCCAGCTGCCAAGATGATCGTTGAAGTGGCCAAGTCACAGGAAGATGAAGTTGGTGACGGCACTACAACTGCGGTTGTATTGGCTGGTGAAATGCTGAAAAAAGCAGAAGATTTACTGGACCAGGAAATCCATCCAACTATTATTGCCAAAGGATACAGGATGGCGGCCCGCAAAGCACAGGAGATTTTAGAAGAAATAGCTGAAGATGTTTCTGTGAAAGATGAAGCGGTTTTGAAGAACATTGCCATCACTGCCATGACCGGCAAGGGCGCTGAAACTGCCAAAGAAGCTTTGGCTTCACTGGTAGTTAAAGCAGTCAAATCAGTGGCTGAAATGGAAAACGGCGCTGTTTATATTGACACTGAAAATATTAAAATCGAGAAAAGAGTGGGCAGCTCTGCTGAGAAATCTGAGCTGATCCAGGGAATTTTAATTGACAAGGAAAAAGTTCATTCTGGCATGCCTCGGCGTGTGAGCGGGGCTAAAATTGCTTTGATTGATTCTGCTTTGGAAATTAAAAACACTGAAATTGACGCCAAGATTCAGATTACTGACCCGTCACAGATTGAAGCTTTTTTAGAGCAGGAAGAGAGAACCCTGCGAAATATGGTTGACAAGGTCATTGCTTCTGGTGCAAATGTAATATTTTGCCAGAAAGGCATTGATGATGTAGCCCAGCATTTTTTAGCCAAAGCAGGAATTTTTGCTGCTAGAAGGGTTAAGCAGTCTGACATGAGAAAATTATCACGCGCTACTGGTGCTCAGATTGTTTCGAATGTCAGTGATTTAAGAAAAGAAGATTTGGGCATGGCTGGAATTGTCCGCGAAGAAAAAGTCGGCGAAGAAGAAATGGTTTTTGTTGAAGAATGCAAAAATCCAAAAGCTGTCACTTTACTTATCAGGGGCGGGACAGAGCATGTTTCTGATGAAATTAAACGTGCAATAGATGATGCAATTGGAGATATTGCTGCCACTCTTAAGAACGGCAAGGCTGTGGGCGGTGCAGGAGCGCCTGAAATTGAACTGTCAAGGCAATTGCGCAAGTTTGCTGGCCAGCATCGCGGAAGAGAGCAGCTGGCGATCCATGCTTTTGCAGATGCCATGGAAATAATTCCCCGTACTCTGGCTGAGAACGCTGGTTTAGACCCAATTGATGTGATTACTAAGCTGAATCAAGCGCATGCCAAGAAAGAAAAGTGGGGAGGCATTGATGTTTTTACCGGCAAAATAATTAGGTCTTGGAAAGCTGGAATTATTGAACCGCTTAAGATCAAGACACAAGCAGTTGGCAGTGCTGCAGAAGTTGCTGAAATGATTCTAAGAATTGATGATGTTTTAATTGGCAGCAAAGATGCCAAGATGCCCCAAATGCCCCAAGGCGGAATGCCTCCGGGTATGGGTATGTAAATAATCTGGGTTTTGTAGCCAAAACTTTTATAAACCAAAATCATTTAATTCTGCATATTACTAAAAGCAGGTGGTTTTAAATGGCAGATAAACCGATTAAAGATGAATCATATGAAATTATTCCTCATCAAATTCTTTCTGATTTAAGGGATGAAATAGACGCAGTCAAGCAAAGGCTGGCCACGCCAGTCGGTGAATTAGAAAAAGAAATGCTGGCGTCAATGGCTGAATTAAAGAATTCTATTAACCAATTGAATGCCATGGTCAAGCAAGCATCTAAAGAAGTGGCTCAAGAAGAAAAAACCGGGGCAGCTTTTCAATTAAAGAGGCTAAATGATAAAATGGACAAGATTGGAAACCAGAATCAGCAGATTGCCTCTGCTTTGCTGTCAGTGGCTAATATGGTGGAAAGAGCATTAAAGAAACCAATGCCCATACCGCCACCAAAACCAATGGGGCCTCCAAGAATGGAAATGCCCAAACCCATGCCGCCTCCTGGACCAATGCCGCCACCAAGAGCGCCAATGCCTCCTCCTGGGCCAATGCCGCCTGAACCAAGCATGATGGGGGAAATGCCTCCGCCACCAGGACCAGAGCTGCCGCCAGGAGCTGAATTTGAACCAAAGAAAAAAGGATTACTGGGAATGCTTTTCAAAAAATGATGCCTTCTATGAAAGCCATGAGTTTTGTCAAGGGCCTGTCTAAAGCCCAGGCTGAAACAGAACATGGTGCGCAGACTAAAAAAGAGCTGGAAAAAAGCCTGACTAAAGTCAAGTCTTTGGCTGGCCAGCCCGGTGTAAAAAGAAGCTTGAAAGAAGAGCTTGAGAAATTAGAAGACCATATTCTTAAAGTGGCTTCCATGGAAAAACAGATTTTGAATAAAGAAGACATGGACATCAAAGATTTAAAATTTCAAATTGGTGATTTGAAAACCAAACTGGCTTTAACAGGAGCAGAGGGCCTGAAACAAAGCCTGGACAAGATCGGTTTTTTACTGGCAGAATTAAATTCACAAGTCAGGACTTATTCTAATATCCAGACAGACAGGGAAAAAAGAGTAGAAGAACTAGAGAAAAAAATCAAGGAAGGCATGGAAACCCATTTCAGAGAAATAACAGAAATGGAAAAAACTTTGGCGCGCCTTGAAGACAAATATGAGGAGATTAGGAAAACAGAAAAGTCAGAAGACGAGAAATTAAAATTAATTGCTGACAGAATCAATGAATTGAGAGAAAGGCTGATTGAAAAACGGGCAGAGATTGTAGAAAAGAAAAAGCACGAACTAATGGTCCAGAAATCTCAACTGCCGGCCAGGCCGATTCCTGAACCGAGAATGATGTTTCCTAAAGAAGAGCCAGTCAAACACAAGATGATGTTTGGGTCTGCGCCACCTGTGCCAAAAAAAGAAAATGAGTTCTACATGCCGCCAGAGCCGAAAAAAGAGAAAAGGGGGATTATCGGCTGGTTTAAAGATTTATTTGGAAGATAAAGAAAAAAAAGAAATTATTCTACCCATTCAACATTCTTGAATTTGTATTTGGTTGCAATTAAGATAACATCAATCAGCCACCAAATCCATCCCAAAATACCAAGGGTGATGACAGTGATAATCAGCTTTAAGATTCCGGTGCCGACTTTGCCCATGATAAAACGGTCAACGCCGATCCAGCCAAACAAAATAGACATGATTAATGTCAAAACCCAATTAACTTTTCTAGCAGCCATTTTTAACCTCCTTAAATATCCCTGCCCATGACAGTTCTTCTTTGATTTTTTTTAGCCCGTTCACAGGCTTCAAGAATAATGTTTTCAACTCTTTTGTTGAGAATTTCATGGAAATCCTCGGCAATATTATTAATACCCTGATTTTTGATTGTTTCTTTTACTTGTGATTTGATTGTAACCATAGTAAGTTAAAAATTAATTCCTCTTTAAATAGTTTATTGTCTTAGATTGAGTTTTTCTACAGGTGGGATGAGAAGTTCTGAGATTATTTTATGTCCTGAAACATCAAGTATCTCTGTTAAATTTATTTTTTTATTTCCTCGCTGTGCATGTCCATAAAGCAGAACATTCATAACAGCAGGGACGCAATCACTAGAATCGTGTCCAACTGGAATTAGGATGTAGGTTTCATATTCATCTTCTCTTTTTTCATTGAGGAGAATATTCAATTCCCTGATTTCTTGGTCAGTGGGAAACTTATTTTTGAATTGGTATAACAGGTGGTCTCCTAATTCTTCTTTTAATCTGCACCACCCACCATTCATAATAGCCAAAGCTTTACCATCAACTATCTCTTGAAGTCTTTCTTTTGCAAATCTTTCCTGCAGTTGAATCTTTTGTGTTTCTTCTATTGGCAAGGAAGGTCCCCAGGTGCCATGATCAGGATATGGTCCTAAATCAATAAAAGTATAAATGAATTTCATAAGACGCTTTTTAAAGAAATTATTTATAAATTTATGTATGTAAATACTACATTTAGTTGGTTAATTTTAAATAAGAGGCTTGCTTTTTGATGATAATGATAAATTTTAACACAAAAATAAAATTAAACAATAACGTGGAAATGCCTGTTTTAGGATTTGGAACTTATACTATCAAGGACCCCACACCCATCCAGTGGGCGATTGAAGCAGGCTACAGGCTTGTTGACACAGCTACTGTCTATGAGAATGAGGAAGTTGTTGGTGAAGCCATAAAAAAAAGTAAGGTGCCACGAAAAGAACTGTTCATCACAACAAAATTAATGCCGGCTGACCTGGATGATCCTGGAAAAGCCTTGGATGAAAGCTTAAGAAAATTAGGGACTGATTATGTTGATTTGTGGTTAATACACTGGCCTGAGCCCGGCAAAAGAATTCCTGCCTGGAAAACAATGGAAAAATTGTATAAGAAAGGCAAGTGCAGGGCAATTGGTGTCAGTAACTTCACTCTCAAGCATCTTAAGGAATTGTTGGAAACTGCAGAAGTCATACCGGCTGTGAATCAGATCGAGTTTCATGTGTACCTGTATCAGAAAGAGTTGCTGGAGTTCTGCAGGTCTAAAGGCATACAACTGGAATCATATATGTCCCTGACGCGGGGAAGGGCCGGCTTTGAAGACAAAAGAATCCAAAAGATAGCAAAAAAATATTCTAAGACTATTCCGCAGGTTATGCTGAGATGGGTGTTACAGCATGGCCTGATTGCTATCCCTAAATCTGTGCATAAGGAAAGAATTATCGAAAACAAAAATATTTTTGACTTCTCCCTATCAGAAGAAGACATGAATGCTCTCAATAGTTTGAATCAAGACCGGCATTACTGCTCATGGGATCCGACAAATACGCCTTAAATAATCACTTATGTAAATACCAGAATTCCAACTTATTCTTTTGTTTTTTGTCCAATCTAACAAAAAATGCCCTTTCAAACTGGATGATTTCGCCTTCTTTAAGGTCTTTTAACTTATGCTCGCCCAGGCCCGTGAGTTTGGTGTTGTCAGGCATGAGGATTTCCACGTCAATTGATTTTTCCTCTGCCGGCAGCCAGTGGATAATAATGCCTTTGTTATCGGCATTTTTAAAATCTTCATAATCTGTTGAATGAAAAACAAATTCATTTTTATTTTTAGTAAAGTTGAGGCAGTCCATTAATCTGTGGATTTTATTTGATTTTAATCTGTCCAAATCTTTGGCATTGATGAAAAAATCTGTTTTGGTCTTGAATTTGCGGTAGCCGCGTTTTCTGTAATCTGGATGCAAAGGAACCTGGCATTCCTGGGCCGGAGCACCTTTGATTTTGATTTTTTTCTTGACTTGAATAAAGAAAAACCTGCTGGACTGCGGTTCAATAATTTCTTTATTGAAAGCATTAATAGCTTTGAAAAATTCTTCCTGGGAAACTGTTTTGTCTGTCTGGGTGATGCCAACATCAAGAGCATATCTTATGAATGCTTCTGGCTGATAGCCTCTTCTTTTGAGAGCAGCTAAAAAAGGCAGTCTGATGTCATCCCAGCCAGTGTATTCTTTTCTTTCAATGGCCAATCTGGTTTTAGAAGCGCTGATTTTTAAATCTGAAAAATTAATCCTGCCAACATAGACATCTGTTGGTGTCGGCAATTTGAGATAATCATGAATAATCCTTTGTTTTTTGCCATTGTCCATATGGTCTTTGGCTCTGACTGAATGTGTGACACCCAGTAAAGCATCGTCAATCGCCACTGAAAAATTCATCAAAGGCCAGACTCTCTGCTTGTTCTGTGTTTTAGGGTGCTGGTGTTCATTGATTCTCATTATGGAAAAATCTCTTAAAGCAGGATTAGGGTCTTTGATATCTGTTTTTAATTTTAAGACTGCCTGGCCTTCTGCATATTCATTAAACATTTTAGCGTAGCGGATTTGCTGTTCTTTTTTAGGCAGTTCTCTGCATTTGCAGGCTTTGGCAGCTGCTTTTAATTTTCTCATTTGGTCTGGATCACAAGTGCAGACATAGGCTTTGCCCATAGTGACTAACTTTTCTGCATAGTCATAATAAATCCCTAATCTTTCTGATTGGATGATAACCTGGGAGATATTGTTTTTAGTTATCCAGCTGCCTTCGTCTGGCAGCATTCCATAGGAGTTGGGGTAAATATTTTCAGGATTAGTGTCTTCAATCCTTAAAATCAATTTGCCTTTGTATTTTCTGGCTAATTCTGAATTTAAAGTGAGAACATAAGAGTGGCCGATGTGCATTGGTCCTGAGGGTGAAGGGGCAAATCTTGTTATTACTTTGCCTGTTTTGGCATTGGGAATTTCCAGGCGGTCTTTCTTTTTTTCTTTTTTTTCCTTTAGCATTCCAGGAGCAAGAGACTTGAGTTTTTTCTTTTGCTCTTCAACTGTGAGCTTTTCTATATTTTTGATAACTGCTTCAATCTCTGTTTTTACTTTTGGGACGTCTTTTTTTAATTCCGGGTTTTCACTGAGAACTCTGCCTAAAACAGCACCAGGATTGGCTTTGCCGCCAAAGTCCAAGGCATTCTTTAAAGCGTGCTTTAGGATTAAATCTTTCATTTTATTTGGGAGTATTTTAGGATTATTAAAGGTTATTGTTTTTGATTAACTTTATATAGGAGTATCGCCTTTTTCTTTTTTTGATGATGTATCCAATAATAAAGGGGGACCAGATACTTTTTTCTGAAGACGTTAGCCGCGGTTTAAGAGATTTAGAAGTTCCAGCGACGCATGAAGAATTTAGGTGGCTGGCAGAAAATTACGGCCGGGGAATAGTTTATATTCCTGAAAAAGGTCTGCTTGGGGGCAGCGGTTTTGTTGCTATTTCCAGCGGAGACTTTATCTGCCGGAATCCTTTGAACACAGTCACAGTACACCAGTATGACAATGTAGTCAGACAACTCGGCGAAGTGGAAAAACTTTTGGAAACTCACAGAAAAAACGGCTCAGAAAATTAATAATTATTGGTAATTGAGGAAATAGTTTTCTCTTATCTGAAGGAGTTTTTGATAAAGTTCTGGGTCATTCTGGTATTGGTCTAAGAAACAAACATCTCCAGCACGCCAATCGTTGGGGTGATGTGGAGCTATATCTTGAAGCATTTTTTGGTAATATTCCATGGTGGCTTTTCTTTCCCTAGGCAAATCATATTCAAGGTATATCTTTCTGGTGGCTTTGTGCCACTGCTGATAGAGTGGTTTGATGTGGTGGTCTTCTAAATCCTGCCAGACTTGCCTTAGAAATACACTAAACTCGTGCTGCAAATCATAAAGTTTCTCCATTAAAGTCATTGCAAAACAAAAAATCAAGAATTAATATAAAAGCTTATCTGATTTCTCTGAGCCAGAGAAGGCCAATTTTTATCATTAATCTGTTGAACTTGTCTGAGATCCTGTAAGTTTTCTTGTACAGGTCATAATCAATCAGGCCCATGGATTTCATAGGTGTTAAGATTCTGTCATAGAACTGGCGCTTGTTATAGGAAATAGTCTGCTCTTTTTTGATTTTGGGTCCTTTGGTTTCCAGAGTGTCAACTAATTTACCATCATGCAGCTGAGTGGCAAACATAGACATCTCTGTCTTGCCGATTTCTCCACCATTTTCTTTGATATATTTGAGAAGCAGCTTGGCCACGATTTCCTGCTGGTCTGTGGCAAAGATAATTTTGAAGATGTCTTCAGGCAAATTGAATTGGTCAAATAGGATTACCATTTTTTGATGTCTAGCAAAAACCCCCATGACCAAGTATTTGTTTTGAATATATAAAAGTTACTATTTTGGTAATTGGTAGAGATAAATTGTATATTGGTTTATAATAATCTTTATATACTTAAAAATGGGTAGTGTTTTGATGGGCAGCGATACAACAAAGAAACTCATGCGCTCAATTGACCAGCAATTAGCTTATAGAACTGTTTTTGAAAATTCTTTGGTGGGCAAACTTATTACTGATGAACAAGATGTTGTCAGGGCCTGCAACAAGTCAGTTAGAGAAATGTTTGGCCAGGATTTAATTGGTGAAAATGAATTTGATTTGGTTTGGCCAGAGGACCGATGGCTTTTAAAAAAACAAGTGAAAAATAGAAAAGCAGGTGAATCTTCCAGATATGAACTTAGCTGGAGAAGAAAAGACGGAGAAAGAATTTATACCAGGGTATTGGCTGTGCCCCTCTTGGATGAACAAGGTAATTATATTGGAAATTTTGGAGAGGTTGAAAACATAACAGAATTAAGGGAAATTACTGAAAGGGCCAGAACCACTGCTATTTTAAGAATGTTTGCCCAAAACGCCACAGCCACAATCCATAATCTTAATCACAATACAGGTATAGGTATGGGTTATGTTGGTCTGCTTCTAGAGCATGAGACAGACCCGAAAAAAATAAAATATCTTAAAACAGTTTTGAAAAGCCTGGATAATATTGATTTTATTGCCAAGAATTATTTGTCTTTGGGAAGATCAACTTCTGGGCAGAGAGAAAGATGTGATTTGGGTGTGCTGGTCAATGAGACAACTGATTATTTGTCAAAATCCGGTTTTTTACAGGGGCATCAGATTGTAAAAGATGTTTATTCTCCTTTGCCTGTCAAGGCTGACAAAACAGCAATACAGCAGGCTTTGATAAACATATTTAAGAACAGCAAAGAGGCAATTGGGGAAAAAACAGGAATGATTTTGGTGAGGACAAGAATTAGTGCCGAAGGCTATGGAGAATTTTACATTGAAGACAATGGCTGCGGAATTCCCGGCATGAATCATGACAAAATTTTTCAGATTTACACCAGCAAAAAAGACGGCTCTGGAATCGGCCTTTACACAGCCAGAGACGCAATAGTCAGCCACGGCGGGTATCTTTTTGTTGACTGGAGTGAGGTTGGCAAGGGCGCAAGAATACTGGGCGGACTGCCTCTGCTGGAATTGCGTGTAGAGCCCGGCCACCGAAAAGAGAGAAATACTTAAATAGGAAATCATTTGTTTCTAATGTTTTATGGGCCAGTAGTTCAACCCGGTAGAATGTCCGCCTGGCTTGCGGAAGGCTGCGGGTTCAAATCCCGCCTGGTCCACTTTATTTTTTAAATAATTCTTCAGCAGAATTAACTTCAACATACTGAATTTCTGCCTGAACTTTGGCTGGGTTTAATTCAACTGTTCTTTCTTTTAAAGACAAAGTTACAGGAGCATGGCTGCCAGCATCAATTTCTAACTGACTAATCTCTTCAGCTATTTTTTTCTCAGCGCCATCCTGGTTGAAACCAACCAGCCACCGGCCGTAATTACGATAAGCAAACCATTCTATGGCACCAGAATTTTGTTTGAATGCCTCAATAACAGCAGCAAGGGCCTTATCTGATTGTTCGGGGCCCCATTGGTTGTAATACCAATTAAAATCTTTTAGAACAACTTTAGCCAATTTTCCTTCTGGATTTTTTGTTTTAAAATCCGAAACATCGTTCCAGATTTCATTTTGATTCTCTGGTTTGAAATAAGGTATTGGCATGTTCATTTTAATTAAGGGATAATTATCATATATATAAATGTTTTTACTTTTTAATGGTGAATTTTAGTCAATTTTGGCGATATGGACCTGGTTTCTTTGGTCTCTGTTTTTAGCGTTTTTTAAGGCCTGGTCAGGGACGTTAATAAGTTTGTCAACCAAGTAAAAGCCCCTTTCCCTTTGTGGTTTTTGATCAGCTTCATAAAAACCTAAAACAGAGTCTAAGCCAGGATGATAGGTAAAAACACCGGCAGTAACTGTAACGTGCCTGTAATTGTCGTTGCCAAATTCCATTTCTTCCAAAGCAGGATGTTTTTTGAAAATATTTTTTTCAACAGTGGAACGAATTTTTTCAGCTATTTTCTGAGCTTCTTCAGCATCTGTTTCCGGCAAAATTATATAAAACTCTTCGCCACCATAACGGACAGCAGCGTTAGGCGATTTGATAATATTTCTAATAATATTACCAACTGTCTGCAGAGTTAAGTCTCCCTGCAAGTGGCCGTAAATATCATTATAAGGCTTAAAGTGATCGATGTCCAACATGATTACAGAAAGGTCGTGGCCTTTTTCCCTAGAAAGTTCGATGTGAGGATAAAGTAAACCACCAAGCTTTTTTCTTATGTAACATCCAGTCAATTCGTCGTAAGATTCTTCTTTTAATTTATTGGCAAAAGCTTTGGCCTGGCTTTGAAGCATTCTTTCATGGGCCTGCATGGTCTTGTCAATTTTCTTATAGGCTTCTGGATTTGTATTAGGATCAATACCATGGTGTTCTAGAATTGACCTTAATACAGGATGTTCAATTTGAGGAGTTTCTGTTTGGGGTGAATAGTTTCTGCTGATTTCCTCTAAGAATTCAGCCGGAAGGCTATTAAAATCAACATCATGCTTTTTGCATAGTTCTTCTAATCTTGATTGTCTTTCTG
>JAHWGZ010000034.1 GCA_019323755.1 Candidatus Woesearchaeota archaeon | reverse complement strand
GTATGAACCACTTTCACTTTATAGGAACCCATTGAATACATATAATCTCCGTCATAAACATGCACTCCTTTTGCCCCTTCTGTTACCACTACAATTTCCTTTACCTTTTCTTTTAATTCTTTCAATAAAAATTTAATATTATTATTCCGAGTTCTCAGTAATAATTTAGCTTCTGACTTATTCAAAACAATAATATTGGTCCCAGCCAAAATCTTCCTCAAATAACCAGTTCCTTTGGCAGCCAAATAAGTGCTTGGATTAAACAAAACCTTAATTCCTTTTTTCTGGCAAAAGCCAACTAATTTTTCAGCTGTCTTAAAAGATTTTCCCAGCAAAGTCCCAAAATAAATCCATTTTGTCGCTAACTTTCCAACATCATCCGAGCCCAAGTCATCTGAAGCTCCTTTGTAAGTGTAAATCACCCTATCCTGCTCAAGCTCACTTTTCAAAATCATTGACAAAGAAGTCATATGCTTTTTAGACAATTTTGTTTTCAAAACCTTGACTTTTTCTTTTTCCAGTTCTTTTAAAATCATCTCGCCGTTATGGTCATCACCAACTTTGCCCAAAAAACCAACATTTAAACCTAATCGCGACAAAGCCACTGCTGCATTTGTCCCTCCGCCGCCAGTAAACATCTCTAAATCCTTAACTAGAACTTTAGAGCCATAACTCACACTTTTCAGCCTCTGATGAATAGTTAGAAATATATCAATTGTAGCTGAGCCTAAACAAATTACATCAAACATCTTTTACCTCTTTTAGAATAATTAAAGAACTATCTCTTATAAAGCTTTTGCTATCTCTACAGCAATAAAAACAACATAAATCCCCACCATTAATAGCCCTTCTTTCCAGCCCATTTTTTTCCTTTTCAAAAATAACATCACCAGAGAAATGCTCAAAACCAAAAACAGCAAAGCACTCCAGGTTGTGCTTAAAGAAATTTCAATTGGCCGAATTAAAGCCACCACCCCAAAAAATAAAACCAGTTCATTTAAAATTGAACCCAAGGCATCGCCAATTCCAATCTCTTGCTTGCCTTTTAAAACCGACCTAATTCCAATCGCAAAGTCATCAATGGCCGAACCAATCCCAATTATTGTCAAAGAAATAAAAAAAGTCGGCAGTTTTAACATGGTCGCAATATCCACTGCCCCCGTTACCAGCCATCTGCCGGCCATCAGCATTGCTAACAGTGAGCCTAAAAAAACCAGGCCATATTTCCAGATATCTTTCAGATGAACTCTTTCCTTTAATTTACCGGCTCTTTTTTCCTTTTTCCATAAAAAACTCAGATAGATCCCATAAACCAAAATCAAAACCAGGCCGTCAATCCTTCCTAATCTTCCATCTAAAAATAAGCCCAAAGGCAGTAATAAAATTACCCACATCAAAAACTTTGATTTCTGCAATAAACCAGATTCAAATTTTATTTTCTTGCCTACTAAAGCCATTATCCCCACTAACAAAGCCATGTGCACCATGTTGTTGCCCAGTATTGCACCTACCATCATTTCTTCTTTGCCAGCCAACAATCCGCTTAAAGAACTGATCACTTCTGGCATTGACGCTGCAATTGAAACAATCACTAATCCTGCCACATACTTTGACAAGCCCAATTCCCGGGCATAGCCTGCCACCCCATAAATTACTAAATCAGATGCCTTTAGAATAATAAACAAACTTACTAGAATTACTATAACATTAAACACCAGGTTGTAATAATCCATACCCTGAGAAATACAATTAGTCTATTTAAGATTTCCCCTCAATCTCTCAGCCTTTAAAATCCTTTCAATTGCCAGCACATAAGCTGCTGTCCTCATATCGCAGGCCAAATCCTTGCATTTCATATACAATTCATCAAAAGATTTAACCATTAGCTCCCTTAATTTTTTCATTATTTTTTCTTCTTTCCAGTGAAATCCATTAATGTTTTGTACCCATTCAAAATATGAAACAGTTACACCGCCGGCATTGGCTAAAATATCCGGCACTACAGCTATATTTTTCTTAAATAAAATTTCATCAGCCTCTGGTGTTACTGGCCCATTAGCCAGTTCTAAAATTACTTTTGCTTTTACTTTGTCAGCATTCTCTGCTGTAATCACACTGCCCAAGGCTGCTGGCACTAAAATATCACATTCCAAAGACAAGAGTTCTTCATTTGAAATTTCTTTGGCAAAACCAACTACTGTTCCTTTTTCATTTTTCTGCCGGATCAGTCCTTGAATATCTAATCCTTGTTCATCAACCACTCCCCCTTTACTGTCACTTGCTGCAATTATTTTATAACCCTAATCATTCAAAATCCTGGCCATATTCATTCCTGCGTTGCCAAATCCCTGGATTACGACCTTAACATCATGCAAACCCAGTCT
>JAHWGZ010000033.1 GCA_019323755.1 Candidatus Woesearchaeota archaeon | reverse complement strand
GGATCCTCTTTTTAGCTCTAAAAAAAGCAATATCTAGGTATTTGTCAACTTTTTCAACCGGCTTGATTTCCTGAAATCCCATACTTAAAAGTAGAGCCCATCTCTTTTTAAATTTATGTGTAAAAATTTATAAATCAGCAGATTCAATATTTTGAAAAATGGCAGAATTAACACACCAATATGCAAGTCTTGAAGGACAAACATACGGCCTGATTAGACATAACCCAGAAAACAGACCTTTTCTTAGCCCCACCAATCAAATTTTAGGAGATGTTAGAGCAGCTACAAGAGATGTTCTCAAAGAATGGGCTCGAATTTGGCTTGAAGCTGAAAGCAAGGAAAGAGATTTTGAAAAACAAATTTGTTTTGATCCCTCAGTTGTTGTCGGTAAAAAAAAGGACACTGGCGGGCCTATCAGAAGAGTCCTGCACCAATTAAGCCCTGCAGGAATTGTTAATGGTTTAGAATACAGAGCCAGAGTTGAACACCAGTCAAGTTCTTTTATCAGGCGCGGCGGAGATGATGCTTTTACTTATAATCAAGGAAGAGAAAGAAAAGGGCCTAAATTAGAACCTCAATCAGGAAATGTTGTTTTAAGCGGTTTTGTCAGGCAAAAAGGCGATGCCAGAAAAGGGCCTTTTAGAAGCAGTTTCCGCCAAATCACTGTCAAAGGGCCGTTTACTAACTCAAGTATTCCTTTTGCTCTTTTAGAAAGTGACAGCAAGTATTTTCAGGAAATTCAAAAGAAAGGCGGTTTTGGCAACATCCAGATTATGGATATGGACATTGCAGCCTTGCTAATCTATGCTGACCAAAATCCAGACAAGGTCAAGGATTTTCCTAGAAAAAGAAAAATTGCCCTTCCTTTTAGAACAGACACAATTGATAAAGAAACCTTGAGATTTTTTAATGTTGAAGAACTGCCTTATTTGTCAGGCACAGTTACTGACTTGACACCATTGAAAATGGATGTTCTTTTTGCCAAATATTTCAAGGGTGAAAATTATTTTACTTTAGACAAAATTCTGTCCAAGTTGCCAGTCTTCAATTTGCCAACCATTCAGTCTATTCAAGAAGGCAAATCAAGATGGGTTGTTATCCCCAGAGAATTCCCTTTGACTGAAAAGAAAAAATTTGAAAATCTCGACAAAGCAGTTGCTAGATTATACAGCATGATTGATGATAACTTGACCGAAGAAGGTTTTGAATTGAAAGATGTTGTCATTGAGAAAAAAGATTCTCCTTATGAAACTCTTTGTCTGCATTATGAAAAAGGCGATGAAATCAGGAGAGTTACTCTTGACGGACGGCCGCCTTTAATTATTCGAAGAAGATTAAGGCCAAATGCAATTGTTTATCCAGTCAGAAATATTGAAGGCCAGTGGCATATTGATCCTCTTGCAGAATTGTACATTAATTATAAAAAAGGCAGATTAGACGATATGACCAGAACTGTTACTGATTATGAGGTTACCATGCCGGAATTCAAGCCAGGGCAGTTTGTCCCTGACAGTATTTTAAGAGACTATGCGGTAATTTTAGCTGAAGTTCTTCAAGAACATAATAAAAACAAACCCAGTAACCAGTATCCAGAAACTTTTTACCGGGCCAGTGACCGTGCCCAGGACCATGGTTTTACTAGAAGCGCCCGAATGCTTAAGTATATGAGAAATAAATTTTTTAATAAATAGTTCTATCTCTTATACAACACCACAACTCTTCCCACACTTCTCACCAGAACAGCTTTAGTCCCACTAACAATCTCTTCAACTAATTTCTTTCTGTCGCCAGCTGCTTTTAATAATTTAATTTTAATTAGTTTTTTCTTTTTTAATTGGAAATTTATTTCTTTTAAAACACTTGCAGTTATGCCACCTTTGCCAATCTGTAAAATCGGCTCTAAAGAATGGGCTTTAGCTCTCAAAGCCTTAATGTCTTGGATGTTCATGTCCAATTGACTGCCTCCTTTTTAATTCCTCAATGTGTTCCAGTTTTTTCCTCAAAATCTTATTCAAATCTTTGCCGTATTTCTCAACCAAGAAAGAGACATGTTCCCCACCTAAAAAATGAGGCATAATCACATAATCAGCTCCTTTTTCATATAATCTCAATGCCTCTTCAATCTGGTTGGCTGTTAAAATCGCCAAGGCCCTTGGATTGGCTTCTTTTAATTTCTTGACCATCAACAAATTGTCATAAATATCAGGCACAGTTGATATCAGCATTTTAGCATGCTTTAGATTCATCTTGTCAATCACTTCTAAATCTCCAACATCGCCGTAAATACAGGGTTTTTCTTCTTCAATCAGTGATTTAACAACTTCTGGATTGTAATCAACAACCAAAACTCTTTTTTTCATTGATTTTAGTTTATTAAAGATAGAATAGCCAATCCGGTTATAGCCAGCCAAAATCACATCATATTGTTTCTTTGGAAGATACTGTAACTTTTCTTCAGATTTAACCTTAAAGACAAACTTAAACTTCCTGAAAAGCCAGTCATCATAAATAATAAAATAAGTTGACAGACCAATAGTCACAGTTGCAATCACTGCAATAATGGAAACAATTTCCTGGTTCAAATGGCCTAAACTCAGACCTAAAGCCACCAGCACAATTGAAAACTCGCTGATCTGCGCCATGGAAACAGAAACCAAGAATGATGTGCGCGGCTTATATTTCAGCAGCTTCATGACTACATAAAGAATAAATGGGTTGCCCAATAAAACAAACACGCAGAAAACCACAATTGGCACAAAATATTTCTGCAGCGGTGCCAGAGCCACCTGCATGCCCAAGGAAACAAAAAAGATTGTTACAAAAAAATCACGCAAAGGCTTCACCCTGCCAACAATCTCAATTGAATAAGGTGTTCCTGCCAAACTTATGCCAGCCAGCAAAGCAGCAATAGCAGTTGATACCTGCAAGTAATTGGCCAGCAGAGTCATGCCAAATGCCCAGGCCAAAGCCGTAATCAGCAGCAACTCACGCGACTGGCCGATTTTCCTGAAAATATAAGGCATAATCAAAACATAAGCAATCAAAGCCACAGTAAAAAGAGTTAATATTCTATAAAACCCAGACAAGAACAAAGTGGTTGACAAATTGTCAATTGAAGACACAAAAATTAATATTAATATTGCCACCAAGTCCTGAATCAGCAAAACACCGATAGAAATCCTTCCGTGCAAAGTATTAATTTCATTTTTATCAGAAAGCAGTTTGACTACAATAACTGTGCTGGAAAAAGCCAAGGCAACAGCAATATAAAAAGAAATTAAATCAGAAAAATAAACTCTGGCAATAAAAAATCCGATTCCAGCTGTAAAGATAACTTGTGCCAGACCAATTATCGAAGCCTGCCAGCCCACATTCTTCAGTTTTCTTAAATCCAGCTGCAAACCAACAATAAACAAAAGAAAGACAATTCCCAGCTCAGAAAACAAAGAAATCATTTCCTGGCTTTGGATCCAACCCAGACCAATCGGCCCGATCACCACTCCGGCAAAAATATAGGCAATAATCAACGGCTGCTTCAAAAACCTGGCCAGCATAGCCAGCAAAGTAGCTGCAATAATAATTATCCCGATCTCTAGGAAGATATTCACCATCTTTTGTTAAAAAGAAATTTTTAAGCTTTATAAAGATTATTATTTCTGGCAGATTTTACAGTACATTGTGCCCCGGCTGCCCATCACTGTCCGCGTTAAAGAATGTCCGCAGGGGTCTTTTTTTCTTTGGTAAACCTTTAGTTGAGAAGCAAAAGTCCCTTTCTTGCCTTCAACAGTCACATAATCAACTGCCGAAGTTCCTTTGTGTTTAACAGCTAATTTCAAAATCTTGACAATACAGTTGTGCAGTTTCTTGATTTCAGAATCATCCAAGGAACCGGCCAAACGCATAGGCAGAATCCTGGCACAATAGCAGGCTTCCTGGGCATAGATGTTGCCAATGCCGGCAATAAAACAAGGGTCCATCAGCAAAGGTTTGATTTTTGATTTTTTTCTCTTGCCCAGCAGTTCCTTGAACTTCTTCAAAGAAAAATCCTTTGACAAAGGTTCAGGACCAAAACAAAATTTATCCAAAAATTTCCCGACATCCTT
>JAHWGZ010000032.1 GCA_019323755.1 Candidatus Woesearchaeota archaeon | reverse complement strand
CAAGGAATTCGATAAGTTTTTCGTTATTGAGCCTGAACATATTTTTTGGCGGGAGGACAATTTTTCAGACGGTAAAGCAGTCTCTGAAGGTTTCAAATATGCGAGCAATACCAATGATAAATGGATCGAGAAAGAGGAAATGAAAGAATTATTAAAGAATATAGAGATAGAGAAATAATATGAATAAATTCAATTTAGAAGAACAAGAAGAAAAAGCTTTAATCGGTCTTTTATATAATCATATTTCCTTTGGTACCACTCTGGAGGTTTTGGGTGAATTGAAAGAAGAAGGTATTGATAGATTGAACTTACTGAGAGGTATTTTCGGAAAACTGCTTAAGAAGTTTGAATTGGATAAAAGCTTAAGCCAGGAGAATTATCTTCTCTTGGGTATGAATGATTTTATTGAGGAATCTTCTCTAGAAAAATGGTCGGAAGATGACAACAATAAACATCTTCAAAACAGAGCTAAATATTTCTTAAAAAAACATTATGGAAAGTAAAAAAGAATTTCCCAAAGTTATTAAAATCGGTTCCAGATTAGTCGGTAAAGATCAACCCACCTATTTTATCGCTGACATTGGAGCTAATTTCGACAATGATCTGGAAAAGGCAAAAAAGCTGGCCTTAGCTGCCAAGGAAGCTGGGGCTGATGTCGTTAAATTTCAGAGTTTTTTGGCTTCAAAAATAGTTTCTGGTCCAAGTTTCGCCAAAATGCAATTGAAAGGAATTCATGGCTCTTGGAAAAGACCGATTGACGAGATTTTCAAAGAGGTTGAATTTCCCAGAGAATGGCACAAAGAGCTGTTGGATTACTGCAGGGAAATAGGGGTAGCTTTTTCTTCTTCGCCTTATGATTTTGAAGCAGTGGATCTTTTGGATGATTTGGGAGTTGATTTCTTTAAGATCGGCTCAGGAGAAATTACCTGGCCTGAAATGCTGAGATATATTGCCAAAAAGGGAAAGCCGATGATTCTGGCTACCGGCGACAGTACTTTGGCTGAAGTGGATGAAGCAATAAGAATTATTGAAGAAACCGGGAACAATGATTTGATTCTTTTGCAGTGCATTACCAATTATCCTTCCAAGATTGAAAGCGCCAATATCAATGTTTTAAAGACCTATCAGACAGCTTTTGATATTATTACCGGTTATTCTGATCATTCTCCAGGAGATATAGTTGTTCTGGGGGCAGTGGCTTTGGGTGCAAAAGTCATTGAAAAGCATTTTACCTTGAATAAGAAAGACAAAGGACCCGATCATCCGCATTCCATGGAACCTCAGGAATTCAAACAAATGGTTGAAAGGACTAGGATGCTGGAAAAAGCTTTAGGTAGCACGAGAAAAGAAGTAGTGGAGGAGGAAGCTGAAACTGTTATTGTTCAGAGAAGGTCTTTGCACACAAACAGAGACATTAAAAAGGGAGAGGTGATTAAGAAAGAGGACATAATTGAGTTAAGGCCGGCTGTCGGTATTTTGCCAAAGTATAAGGAGATAGTGACCGATCGTCGGGCAAAAACAGACATTAATCGCCACGAAGCTATTTACTGGGAAAACATAGATTAATTTATGATTCAGGAAGATTTATTAAAATTACAAGTCTTGATTGACAACGAAAAGATTACTAAATGTGACGCTATTATTTGTCTTGAGGGCGACGGTTTGGAACGCTTGAAATTCAGCGCTAAGCTTTTTAAGGAAAAGTTGGCTAAGACAATAGTGCTTTCTGGAGGTTTGGAAAATCCGCCTTTCAGCATAACAGCTGAAAAAGCAGCCAAGGAATTGGTTAAAATGGGTGTGCCGATGAAGAATATTGTTATTGAAAACAAGTCTCAAGATACCTATCAGCAGGGAAAAGAAGCGATGAAGATAATTAAAAGGAATAAATGGCAGAAAGTTATTCTGGTAGCTTCCCACTTCCATCAATTGAGAGCTTTTCTTACTTTCTTAAGAACAATGCAGGAAGCCAGATTGAAGGTTCAGATATTTAATTTGCCATATAGAGAGGCTAAATGGTTCGGAAAAACGGCTTTGGGTAAGACCAGATTTGAATTATTAACAGAAGAATTTAAAAAAATAATACAATATCGTAAAAAAGGTCATCTAGTCGATGTAAAAAAAGCAATAACCTATCAAAAATGGAAAGAACAACAGCAAAACAAATAATGGGCAAGAACTTTTTGGGACCAGAAGAGCTTAAAAAGATAAGCCAGAAATTAGGTATTAGTGATCCTCTCAAAAAGAGAATACCCGTAATTCCTTTTAGTGTTCAGTATTTAAAGAAAATTAGCAAGGATTATATTTTAGTTCTGGGAGTCAGTAAGGATAACAAGGGTAAAAAGCTGACGATCAACAAGATGAGGGAGATTTTTGGCTGGAATCCTCAAAAAGCAGAACCTTGCTTTTATAACCAGGATTGGTATCTGAAAGAGAAATTCGCCAAGGACAAGATACTGGACTTCAAATGGTATTTAATCAGAAAAACCGTTGACAAGAAAACATATGGCACAAGCCCGGAAAGCATTATGAAAATATTAAAACAATAAGAAGTTTTTCCGTCTGCCTTTTGATCTGCTTTTACTGTGTTTGCTGAGTTGT
>JAHWGZ010000031.1 GCA_019323755.1 Candidatus Woesearchaeota archaeon | reverse complement strand
ATCTTTGTGTTTGATATTCCAGAACTTCTCCTGGGTTTTTTCCAATTCCTGGAGAACAGATAAGATTTTAGGGTTCATAATAAAAACACGCCGAGGCTGGGACTATCACTCCGCAAACCACTGCCGAAGCAGCAGCTTGCGGTACGTTTTGAACCCAGAGATCCCGAAGGAAATTAGCTAACCGCATTGATGTTAGCAGGCTAACGCAATACCAGGTTATGCGACCTCGGCGCAATGTTTAACACATTTTCTTTACTTCTTTTTAAATATGTCGGAATTTTCTACAGAAAATTCTGAGCATGCTCAAGAGCTTTATTGGCTCTTGACATTTCTCAAAAAAACAACAACCTTTATAAATTAACTATAATTTTTTTAACCCTACAGCGAGGTAGGGCAGTCAGGAGTGCCCGTCGGGCTCATAACCCGAAGGTCGGAGGTTCAAATCCTCCCCTCGCTATTCATTCTTTTCAAGCAAAGCGAGAAACTGAGGTTGATAAGGGTAGTCTACCCTTATGTGGAAATCCTCCCCTCGCTATTTCTAACTTAAAAAATTAACAAAAAAAGACACGAAAAGAGCAAAGCTCTTTTGTGTCTCTTAAAAATCTTTGATTTTCAAGAGAATTCTTATTGGCCGATCTGACCTACTGCCTGTGCAATTGCTTCTAATTTCTCAACCAGTTCAGTTGCAGTCGCATCTTCAATCTTCTGTGTTGCTCCCTCAACTTCTTCTTCTTTTCTAACATTAATTATGTTAATCAAATCTCGAATCATGTCTTCAACATCTTTTATTTCCATTTCATTCACCTCTGAGTATTATATCCACTCTAAAACCCATTTCTTATTTATATTTTTCTGAAAACAACAATCTATTTAAACCTAAACAAACTCCCAAACAAAATGGCAGAAGAAGAATATTCAAACGAACCAGATGAAGAACAGGGCATTGAAGAAGAGCCGACTGACGAAGAAAAAGATGAAGAGATGGAAACCGGAGAAGCAGAAGAAGAACCTTATGATGAAGAAGGCCGGGACAATTTAGTTGATGACGATGAAATGACTCCAGCCGAAGAAGGTCATGCCCAGGGCTATGAACAAGCCAGTAAAAAATCCAAAGAAGAAAAAGATGAAGAGCCAGAAGATTAATTATTCATACTCTTTGTCCCAGCCGCGTTCATTGCCTCTGAAATAACCTTGGATTCTTTTCTTTAAATTATTAAAAGTTTTGTGCAGGGCAGTTTCCAAATCCCAGTCATGCTCTTTGGCAGAGACCATCCTGCCTGGGAAAACCGCTTTCATTTCTATCAGCCATTTGTGTTTCTTGCCTGTTTTTGAATATTCCTTTAATTTAACTTCTAACAAAAACTCGTTTTTGAGCATCCTGTCCAGAACTTCAGCATGGCGGGAAAGCAGCGCCTTCAAATTAGCCACTTGATAAGGTTCTAGATTGGTTTTCTTCAGGCCGGTTATTTTAATGTTATAGGCCGGACCTTTGTATAAGGCTGCCATCACCCTCAATACATTATTGGCTGTCAGCATGCCAAATGGTTTGCTGTCCTTAGTCACCACCAGGCTCATCAAATCATGTTTTCTCATTTCATTTACAGCTTCAACCAGGCTTTTATTTACATCCTCAAAATAAACATTCCTAAAACTGCCGAAACTGCTCACTGGCATTCCTGTGATGTCCGGAGCATTGGGTGTAAAGCCCTTTGTTTTAGTCATGTCTGTTTTCATGCCTTTTTCGCGCACCACTGGACTCACAAATTTATTCCAGATATCAGAGACCGAAACCAAACCGACCAATTTGCCCTTTTCATCAACAATTGGCATGTCATAGGTGCTGAAAGTATTCATCTCATTGATGATTTTGCCGATTCTTTCTGTTTCCTTGAACGTTTTTAATTTCAATATTTTGGCATCATTAATCTTTAATTTCTTAATCTCTTCATATTTTTTCAACTGCCCTAATAAATCAAAAATACGCAATACTCCAAAGACCTTGCCTTTCCTAGACACCGGCAGGACATTAGTATCCACATTAAACATCAGATAAGCTGCTTCCAGAACATCAGCATCTTCATCAATCACTGCTACTTTTCTGATTATCTTCTCAACCTTCATTTCCTGGGCCATGACCTTGCTTTTCAGCAAACTTCTTTTGGAAACAATTCCCAGGCATTTTTTGTTGTCAAAAACCAGGACATTCCTCTGATGGTCTTGTTTTAATTTCCCTAGTAATTTAGAAATTGTCTCATTTTTATCCAGACTGATAAAGTCTGTTTTCACCAGCTCTTTTATTTGCATGGGTTTAACTATTCTCAAGAAATATTTAAACTTTATCATTAAATATATAAATAACCCGGCCAAACAATTTTTAGGTGATTGAAAATACTCTTAGGAATTGATGAAGCAGGACGCGGACCAGTGCTCGGCCCTTTGGTTATGGCTGGAGCCATGATTGACGATGAAAAGAAACTGGAAAATCTTGGTATCAAAGACTCCAAGCTCCTTCTCCCACAAAAACGACAAGAAATCTACCAAAAACTCATCAAATTAGTCAAATACAAGATTATCATCCTCAAACCAGAAGAAATTGACGCTGCCTTAAAATCACAAAACCTTAACCTTAATTGGCTTGAAGCCCAAACTTCTGCCAAAATCATCAATGAACTAAAACCCAAGCGAGCTATTATTGACTGCCCCAGCAACAATGTTGAATCTTATCATGAATATCTCAAAAAGATTGTCAAAACCAAAACCGAACTTATTCTTGAGCATAAAGCCGAGTCTCATTTAATTGTCGCTGCTGCCTCAATCCTCGCCAAAGTTACTAGAGACAAAGAAGTTGAAAAAATAAAAAAACAAATCAAAATATAATTTGGCTCTGGTTATATTACTGATGAACTCACTGTCAACTTCCTCAAAGAATACCACCAGGAATATCCTGAACTTTTCAGAAAAACCTGGGCTTCTTACAAAAAAGTCTTTCAAAAAGATTTGAGTGAATTCTAAAGTTTTTTAAATAGCAAAATCTTACTTAATAATATGGTCACTTTCATCCTGGAAAAAGGAGAGGTCATTGGCTCAGACGAATCATTGAAAGGAGACACTTTCGGTGGAATCGTAGTAGCCGCAGTCAAAGCCGATGAGCAAATCAGGGAAAAACTCATCAAGCTTGGTGTCAAAGACTCCAAAAAACTCACTGACAATACCTGCCTTAAACTAGCCAAACAAATAGAAAAACTCACTGACTGTGAAGTCAAGAATATCTTTCCAGAGGAATACAATAGTTACAAAGACAGCCAGACCCAATTATTAAACAAGCTTCATGCTGAAGCCTATAATTATCTCAAGCCTGGCCTTCACATTGTTGACAAATATCCTGGCTGCCAGGTCGGTGACATCATCAAAATCAAGGCTGATGCCCAGTATGTTGAAGTTGCTGCTGCTTCTATTCTTGCCAGAGCCCACGCTTTAAAACAATTGAAAAGACTCAGCGAGCGTGCTAAATTTGCTATTCCAAAAGGCTCGACTCATGTCCAGCATGCTCTGGAAAAAGTAAAAAAACACAATCTTGACCCTTATTATTTTGTTAAATTAAATTTCAGCAATGTCAAGAAATTCTTTCAAAAAGAGGTGATCTAAATGAAAAAAAAGAAAAAGAAAGCTGTTCATAAGCACCACAAACACCACAAAAAAGCCAAAAAAGAAATGGCCAGCGCCAAAAAGAAATTAATTGCTGCCGAAAAGAAAGTTTTGAAGTTTGTCAAAACCCATCCAGCCAAAGCTGCTGCCATGGCCACTGGTATTGCTGCTGCTATTGGCGGAATTGCTGCCGGCACAGTCTATCTGGTCAAAAAGAAAAAGAAATAACTTTAATTTTTTTTACTCTTTCTTTTACATAATCACTTTTCAATTTATTTTTCACAAACTCTTTTAATTTGTAGTCCTTGCGGGGAATCTTGGCCATTAATCTTCCTTTTTCAATATAAGTTTTCTTATTTTTCTTTTTAAAATCAGCTGCATATTTTTCCAGTTTCACTGGCGGGCCTTTTCTCACCTCAAATTTGTCAGTTTCTTTTTTCTTTACTAAAAACCAAAGTTTATTCCAGTCCCAGCCAGCTTCAATAATATCAAATTCTCTCAGTCCTTTCTTTAAGAAATCAAAGACCTGCAGTAATTTGCAGCCGACAATGTCTTCTTTTCCTCTTAAAGCCTCAACTTCAAAATAAACCAAATGTCCTTTTTTCTTTTTCAAATCATCAAATTTTATTTCTTTTTTCACAAAAAAATCTTCAGCAGGTTTTTTCAAAAATTGAACTGCTTTTTCCTTTAACACTAAAAATTTCTCTCTGCCTAATGCTGCAGCGGCATTTCTGTCCTTGTCAACTGGATCAATCAAAATAATCGGCGAATGCAGTTTTGACTCATTTAAGGATGCAATTGCTGCTTCTCTGTCTGCATACCATTTTTCAGGGTCAATCACTTGTTTTTCTCTCCATGACTTTGCCTTTTCCAAAAATCTTTCAAATCCCCTGTAATAAATCACTAAAATTTCCAGAACATAGCCACTAAAACCTCTGATATAGCTTTCAGCTCCGTACAAATCCTGGGCTTTGCAAAAAGCCTTGGCCAGCCGGATATCATCTCTTATTTTTTCATTGCTTTTTTTCCTGACCCATTCTGCGTGCAAAGGAGAAATATCAGTGATATTAACTGCTTCAGCGGCCTTTTTAATTTTTAATATTGGCACCAGCTCATAAGTAAAGCCGTCTTCCTTGATTTGAAAATAATCCCTGCTGCCGTGCAGGCGAGAGTATTTCTTAAACTTCTTTTTCAGCCTTTTTTCTAATTCATCAGCCAATTTATGGCTTTTCTCTTTGTATTTCTTGTAATCAAACAAAATAAAAATATCCACATCATGGACTCCTTTCAGCCAGGTTCCTTTGGCGCCAGAACCCCCCAAAACTCCGCGGGCATCCCCTAAAACACTGTTTAATTTCTTCAAAAAACTGTCTACTATAACCTTAAACGCTTTCTCTTCTTGTTTACTGGGCTTGATTTTTTCCAGGGCTTTCATAACCAGAACTAATTCTTGAGCATTTATTAATGTTTTCAAATAAACAAAAACCTTATAAATAAAACAAGCCTAATCAAAGACAAAGAGGTGAACAATGGGCGCAATTGAAATACTTACTTGGCTTTCTTTGCTTTTGTTATTAGGCATTGTTCTCACTTATCTTTCCAACCGGTTAAAAATTCCCAATGTTCTTGTTCTTATTATTGCTGGTATTGTCATCTCTTTGATTCGCTATAAGGGGGAAAAAATAGTTGCTTTTTCAAATGAATTTCTGACTGCTGTTGCCATCATTGCCTTGATCATGATTGTTTTTGATTCAACCTCGCGTTTGAATATCAAAAGTTTGAAACAAGCCACTACTCCGGCTCTTAAAGTCACTATTTTCTTTATTATTTTAGAGCTTATTGTTATTACTGTCTCCACTAAAATTATTTTTAATATCAGCTGGTTTATTGCTGTTCTTTTTTCCACTATTGTTGTTGGCACTGACCCCAGTTCAGTTATTGCTATTCTTAAAAACCTAAAACACCGCGCCATTACTTTCCTTGAAATAGAATCCATAATCAACACTCCCTTGACTGTTATCCTGCCTTTTGTAGTTATTGAGATGTCTAAAACCTTTAATATCAATACTCTCCTCCCTCAATTTGTTGAGCAAGTTTCTCCTCTTCTCCAGCAGATTATCACTGGTGTCGGTGCTGGTATGGTTGTTGGCCTGATTGTTTTCAAGGCCATGGAAAAACAGTATTCAGAAATCCTTTCTCCAGTTACCCTTATTTCCTCAGCTCTTTTAACTTATATTCTGGCTGAAACACTTGGCGGCAATGGTGTTTTGGCTGTGACCACCCTGGGTATCTTCTTTGGCAATATTTATCTCAAGAAAAAGCGCATTTTAATGACTTTTGGCAGTCTTTTTTCTAATCTTTTTGAAATTCTGGTTTTCCTTTTTTTAGGTCTTTCTATTGTTCCGCCCACACAGTATGATTTTTACCTCAAGGCCTTTTTCCTCTTTATTATTTACATTGGCCTCAGGACCGTGGTTGTTTTATTTAGTTTTCCAAAAAAGACCTATGCTATCAGGGAAAAATTATTTATTGCTCTCAACACCCCCAAAGGTGTTGCAGTTGCAGTTGTTGCCTTTACTTTGCTTTCCCTGGGTATTGCTGTAAATCCTGTTATTGATTTGGCCTTGCTCTTTATCCTTTATTCTGTTATTTTATCCACTTTTACTACCAGAATGTCTAAATACTTCCTCGGTGTTAAGCAGGAAATCAAATGAAAAAAATAATACTTGACACTAATTTCCTTTTGATTCCAGCCCAGTTCAAAGTAGATATCTTCTCAGAAATCCAAAGAATTGCAGATTTTAAATACCAATTATTTGTTTTGGATAAAACCCTTGATGAACTTAATAAAATAATAAAACATCAAAAAGGCAGACACAAGGCTGCTGCTAAAATTGCTTTAGCCTTAATCAAAAACAAAAAAGTCAAAACCATTAAAACCAGCTCAGAAAAGTATGTTGACGACCTTCTTGTTGAATACTCCAAAAAAGGCGCCATCATCGCCACCCAGGACTTAGGCCTTAAAAACCGCCTTAAAAAACCGTATATTATCCTTAAACAGAAAAAATACCTTGCTTTAACGTAAAGTTTATAAATGACTCCTAATATTTTGACTTTAAAATGTTCTATAAAATAAAAATCAAAGACCATATCAGAGTACCGCCTGATCTGTTCGAACACCATAAAGAAAAGGCTGTCCTGCAGAGAATCAAAAAAGACTATGAAGGCTATATTTCAGCTGAATTAGGCTTTGTCATCGATGTCCTTGATGTCAGTGAAATCAAAGAAGGTATTATCATCCCTGGTGATGGTGCTGCCTACTATGAATCAGAATTTGAATTAATCTGCTTCAAGCCAGAATTGCAGGAAGTTGTTTTCGGTAAAATCAAGGACATTGCTGAATTTGGTGCTTTCATCTCATTAGGCCCAGCAGACGGCATGATCCACATCTCACAAACCATGGATGATTTTGTTTCTTTTGCCAAGGAAAAAGTTTTGTCAGGCAAAGAATCCAACCGGACTTTAAAAGTCAATGACAAATGCCGGGCCAGAATCATTGCTGTTTCCTATAAAGATATTACTAACCCTAAATTAGGATTAACCATGCGCCAGGAAGGCCTGGGCAAAGTCGAATGGCTTGACCAAAAAGAAGCCCCTAAAGAGGAAAAAGAAGAATGAAACTTGCCGAACGAAGTGAGCGCAAGTAAGTAAATTTGAACGAAGTGAAAATTTATGAAACGAAAAGTCTGTAAAAAATGCAAATTATTTGTTGAAGGCGATGACTGCCCGGTCTGTCATAGCAGCCAGTTCTCAAATAATTGGCAGGGCAGGATTTTTATTAATGATGCTAACAAATCAGAGATTGCCAAAAAAATTGGCTTTGATGTCAAAGGCGAATATGCCATCAAGGTGAAATAAAATGGAATTAAAAATTATTGAAAAAAAAGAAAATCCTTTGCTTCATCGAATAGAACTAGAAGCTGAATTAACTGCTACTGGTCCGACACCGTCAAACGAAGCAGTTATCAAGGCCCTGGCTTCCCAGTTAAAAGCAGAAGAAAAAATGATTATCATCAAACATATTTATTCTCGTTTTGGTACCAATGTTTCTGATGTTTTGGCTTTTCTTTATGACAATGAAGAAAAAATGAAAGAAATTGAATATATCAAAGAGACAAAGAAAGAAGCAAAACCAGCAGAAGCGCCTAAGGCAGAAGAGAAAAAGGAATAAAAATGGCTAAAGAAAAAAAAGAAAAAAAGAAAATCAAGAAACCAAGACATTCTTTGTACAAAGAAGGCAAGACAGAAAACCAGTCCTGCCCTAAATGCGGCTCAGGTTATCTCTTGGCTGAACATTCCAACAGAAGAGTCTGCGGAAAATGCCGCTACATGGAAACCAAATCAAAATAATTAAATAGTCTAATATCATTTCTTTAATTAATGGGAAAAGGAGTGAAAGATACTTCTTATGATTTAGAAACTTTATCCTTAGAAGAAGCTCGGTCAATTTGCAGCAAAAAAGCCATGGGAAGAGAGCTTAAACTAATCCCTTTTATTGAACAGCACCCAGAACTCCATGTTCCTGATCCCAAACATCAGAGTGATTTTTTTCCCGGGCCAGAACAATATCTGGTTGGTATGGCTCAAATTTACCAGCAAGCCGCCAATCTTAACGGTTCTGTTGATCTGGAAAGTCTTGTTTATCAAGCCCAACAGCCAGATGATTTTCACACTTTTGTTGAAAAAAATCCAAGATTTCAAGAACTTCTTCCGATTTATGAAGAAGATAAAAAAAGGGCCCTTATTTTTGGTTTAGCCCATCAACAAAACCAGGAAGCCCTGGAACAAGCTGAACAATATGTTGGTCAGATCAAGGGGCTCAAAACAACCCTTGCCCAGGCCAATAAAAGAGATTTTTACCATAGTTTAAGAACTGCAGCCATAACAGCCGCAATTATTGTAACAGCACTTTGTATCGGCACTTTTCTCGCAGTTAAATATTGGCTTTTCCCGGAAATAAAAACAACTGTCAAAGATGAAGCACAGCAATACCGCCAGCCCCTTACTGAAGCAGATGCTCAAACTATTTTTGACGCTGTTGAAAAAAGATATCCTCTTCTCAAAGGTTTTCAAAAACCAGAAGAAAAAAAACAAGAACCAGACAAAAAACCAAAAGACAAAGAGGAAGATTTTTAAACTTTTAATTTCTAATATTTTCTATGCAAAAACAAACTTTTGTTGCCACTAAAGCTCTCATCACCAACAATCAAAATCAAATTCTGATTATCCGGGAAAGCCAAGACCCTGAAAGATTTCAGCAGGGCAAATATGGTCTGCCGGGCGGCCGTTTGGATTTTAATGAACATCCTCATGACGGCCTCAAAAGAGAGGTCAAAGAAGAAACTGGATTAGATATTGATATAGGAAACCTTCTTGACTTCCATACCTGGTCGCCAATTGTCCAAGACAGGCACATGCATATTGTCGCTCTTTTCTTTCACTGTCTGCCTTTGTCAGAAGAAGTCAAACTTTCCCACGAACATGATCATTTTGCCTGGATTTCCAAAGAAGAATTCAGCAAATATCCTTTAATGCCAGAAGAAAAAGAAATTTTGACTAAGTTTTGGAATCTTTAATTATTTCTCTTTAGCCTGAAACGCCAGCAAATCTTCAGTTGTCAGTTTCTGCCTTTTCTTGATTTTCTCTTCAACATCCATGGCCATTTTTTCCACTTCTTTGTCTTTCCTGGCCTTTTTCTCTTTTTTTCTTACGCCTTTAGCTTCATCAATCTTTCTGCTTAATTCATTCAAAACCTTCAGCTCTTCCTCAAGCTGTTTTTTGACCTTGTCATATTCTTCCTTCTCTTTAACATAACCCTTCAGTGATTCTTCTTCTCTTTTCCTTAAATCCTTGACTTCATTAGACAAACTGATTATCTCTTCATGTTTTTTCTGGCTCTCATCAGCCTGTTTCTGGACTTTCTTGTGCAAATCATCTGATCTTTTCTTTTCTTCAGTGATTTCTTTGCTGATTTCATGGGATTTTTCCCAGACATTGGAGATTTTGGATACTTCATCCAGTTTCTTTTTCAAACGCTTGATTTCCTTCATCAGTTTCTGTTCCTTGTCAAATTTCATTGGCTCTGTTTCAATTTTATGCTCAATTGCGTCAATCTGCTTCTGAATCAGGCTTGGGTCGCCGGAAATATTGTACTTTTGCTGCACTTCTTTCCTTTGCTTGTTGACTTCCTTGACTTCAGAAATCTTTTCTTTGGCTACTTCTGTGTGTTTTTGCCTTTCTTCCTTTAGTTTCTTGACTTCAGCTGTCAGAGTGTCCCTTTCTCTCTTCAGTTCCTTAATCCGCCTGATATTGTCGCCAATTGTTTTAGAGACTTCTCTCTTCTCCTTGTAAAATTTCTCTTTAACAGAATTAATTTTGTTTAACTGAGACCTTAAACTACTGACTTCAGACCTTTTCTTGTTGAATTCTTTAAGTAATTCAGGTAGTTCCATTTTCTCTTTCCTGCTAAACAGTTAAACATTTTAAAAAAATAAAAAATAATGGTGTTTAACCAAACAAAGCACCTAGGCCGGCAGCTGCTTCTTCTTCTTTCTTCTTCTCTTCTTCTGGGCTAGGGCCTTTCTTTTCTTCTTTTTTGGCCTCGCCAGAATCTCCGCCAGCAGCTGGTGCAGCAGCAACAGGAGCTACAGCCGCTTTCTTGACTGCTTCTTCAATATTAACGCCTTGAAGGGCAGCAACTAAAGCCTTGACTCTAGCTTCATCTACAGCTACTCCCGCAGCTTCAAGTACTTTTTTAACAGCATCTTCGTTGATTTCTTTTCCAGCTTTGTGCAAAAGCATTGCAGCATAGATATATTCCATTTTGATTTCCTCCGTTATTATGATTTTCTTTTCCTTTTTGCTAATTCATGAGCACTAGGAACATGATCTGGTTTCTCGTTTCTTAAGGTGCCTTTTTTCTTCAGTCTATCATATAACTCTTGGGCTGAAGGCACTTCTTCTTTTTTTACATCTTCAACTTTTTCTTCTTCTTCAACTTCACCCAATAAATCAGCTGCACTTGGTCCTTTGCCTTTTTCAGCAAATTCCTTGGTTTTTTTGACCATTTCCTTGACAGCTGGTGAAGCTTCTTCTTCTTTTTTCAAATCTTTGATTCTTTCCTTGATCACTTCAGCCCGGCTTTTCATTTCTTCAACATCAGGCTCAGGCTTTTTGCTGCCGAGCTCTTCAACATCTTTTTCAGCCTCTTCTTCAGCAGATTCTTTCTCTTCTTCGCTTAATTCAACCGGGGTGTCTTCAATCACTTCTTTGGGTTCAGGAATTTCTTCTGTTTCCTCAACATGTTCTTTTTCAACATCGGGTTTTTCAATAATAATATCTCCGGGCGCTTGGTCAGGCTCAACCAGTTCTTGGGGTATTTCTTTTTCAGCTTTGATTTTCTGCTCTTCTTCAGTTGGCTCTTCTTCTTTATGTTCATGAGCAGGCTCTGGTTCCTTTTCTTCAACTGGTTTCTCTTCAACCTTTTCTTCCTTAACTTCTTCCGGAACTTCAACACCAGTTTCTTCCTTTAGTTCTTCCTTGGCTTCTTCCAGTTTCTCAGAAGTTTCTTTTTGTTCTTTTGTTTCCACTTCAGCCGGGGTTTCTTCAACCTTAGGCTCTTCTTTCACTGGTTCAGAAACAGGTTCTGGTTCTTCCTTTGGAACTTCTGGTTCTGGCTTAGGCTCTGGTTTCTTTTCTTCAACTGGTTTTTCTTCAACTTTTTCTTCTTTTTTCTCTTCAACTGGTTTTGCACCAGTTTCAACCTTTGCCTCTGCCTTCAAAGCCAATGCTCCGCGTTCAACATTGCCTAAAACTTCTTCTAAAACAGCGTCAGCCAGAACATTGCCTTCCAAAGCCACGGCCTTAGAGTCCCTAAATGCCTTGATTATCATTAATTCAATTGTATCTTTAGTTGGAATACCAGCTTCAATTGACAGGTTAATTGCCCATTGAGCAGCATTAAGAATATTGGCTTCATATTCAGCTTCATCAATATGTAAATCACTTCCTTTGAAAATAGTGCCCTTTTCCCAGACAGCAACCAAATTTAAACCAATTTCCATTGGTTCTACACCAAGTCTTTTCAAAATCTCAGCAACCTTGGCGTTAATAATGTCTCCTTCTTTTGCTACAATAGAATCTTCCTTGATTGTGACTTTGCCGCCGTCAACACCGCTTTTAATGCCGACTGCACCTAATTCACCAATCACCGGGCCAGGTGCAAAAGGAGTCACTCCGGCTTTAACAACAATATCTTTAGGAGCTTCCTGGCCAGCTTTGGCTGGAGCAGAACTTTTGTTTTTCTCCAAAGTTTTATACAAAGTAAAGGGGTTTTCTTTAGTAAAAATCAAAGCCGGCATACCTTTAAAATAACCAATCAAATCTTTGACATTTTCTTTGCCAGCCAGTTCTAAACCGCGGGCCAGCAATGTCTTTCTGGTCATCACCATCTTCATTGAATCTCTCAAAGAAGCCCGCATGTTCTGCAGCTGAGGAGCCGGCAGATTTGACATGTTCACTACCCCGATAATAGGGTATTCTTTAACAAAATCTGCAATCTGTTTCACTAATTTCTTTTTTTCCTCGCTGACCATTAGACTTTCACCGGCTTGCTCATGGTTTTTTTCAGTAAAACTTCCTTGATATTTTGTTCTTCATTAGGTAAAATCTTGACAAGAGCATTATAAACAGCCAGAATATTCTCAATCACATCATCTTCTTTCATTTCTTCGCTGCCAACAATCACCTGGATCACCGGCATTGTTTTGGCGCTGACTCTCACAGTCTTTTGCAAATTGCTGACCACTGCCTGTATATTGCCTGTTGGCGGCAGGACACAGCCGGCCTTTGGATTTGGCATCTTGCCTTTTTGCCCCAGAATCTTACCAAAAACAGTTGCCACTTGAGCCATTAAATTGGCCTGGGCAATAAAATAATCATATTTTTTCCCCAAGGACTTTGCTTTCTTGGGATCATCTTTGTAAATGTTAAATATCTTGTCTCTGACAACTTCGTCACAAACAGTTTTGGCTTTATCCTCTAGCTCTGGTCCAACCAAAGCGCACACAGAAGCTTTTTTTCCTTTTGGATGCGGTAAAACAGAAAAGAAATCAATCGGTTCTTTTTTGATATCAATATGTTTGAGAACAATAATTAAATCAAACTTTTGTTTGAATTTTCTTGTTTTTTCCTTATTTAGTTCTTCTAAAGCCTTTTTTACTTTTTCTTTATCCATTGTCCCTCCTACTGCCCCTTGTCCAGTAGTAGTTATCGGGTTTATCAGAAAAATAGGGGGGGATTTATAAAGGTTGCGCTAATAAAAAAAGAAATATTAAACTAAAACTTAAAAGAAAGAAATAATCAGATTATTTCTGGTAAAATTCAACTAGTTTTTGGCAATGGTCAGCGCATTTGCCAACATGCTCGCCAAACCGCTTCAAAGTAGCCTTTTCACCAGCAGCATATTCCTGTGCTTGATCAGTGTCCAAACAACTTTCTGTTTTGTAAGGTAATATGTCTCTCAACAGGTCTATCATGGACAAACATCTCCTCTGGATTTTTTTGTTTAATACTGGATCATGTGTACTTTCAGCCCATGTTCTTATCATGTCGCCAATTACTTGATCTTCTTTTTCATTTTGATTCATTTTAGGTCACCTGATTGAATATGAATATAGATTATGGGATAAAACCAGTATATAAATCTTTCTATTTTTAACCACTGAAAAGTGACAATTTACTTTCCAAACCTTCTCTCGCGTTTGGCCTTAAACTCCTCAACAATCCTGATCAAATCTTCTTTTTCAAATTCCGGCCAGCATTTCTCCAAAAAGAAAAATTCAGCATAATGCGCCTGCCATGGGAAGAACCCAGAAGTTCGAAACTCACCACTGGTCCTGATCACCACATCCATGTCTTCAGGCACCCACATATTCTTCTGGATATTGTCTTTGTTCACTGCTTCACCAGAAGCCACCAATTTCTTGACTCCATCTACGATCTCCTCTCTGCCGCCATAAGCCATGGCAAAATTTACTATATATTTGTCATGGGAAGCAGTTTTCTCCATGACCTGCTTCATCAGCTCCTGCATGTCAGAAGGAAACATCTCTAACCTGCCGGCAAACCTGATCTTGACCTTGTTGTCATAAATTCTTTTATCTTCAAGCAATTTCTTGGCTTCCAGCCTAAACCTGTCAAACAGGAATTTCTTCTCAATCTCAGGCCGGTCAAAATTTTGGATAGAAAAACAATACAAGCTCAGTTCAAAGATATCCAGCTCCAATAACCAGTCAAATAAATTGTCCAGCTTATCAAAACCTTTTTCATGGCCTTGCCAGGGCTTCCACCCCTGGCGTTTAGCCCATCTCCGGTTCCCGTCCAATATAATTCCTATATGCATTTTAGAGCCTCTCAAAATATCCGATAAAATACTCTTGCGACACTGCAAACCCAGCTTCTATAAAAAATTTTGCCAGTTTCACGCTGTCAACTTCAATATCTCCGGATTTCTTGAAATTCAAAATCCGGCGCAAAGTGTAGTCGCACATAAAACCCTGATTTAATCCTAAAACACAGCTTTTCTTTTTGCCTCTAACAAATCCCAGCCTCTTATTGTCAAATTCAATCTTTTCTTTCTTCAGCCCAGCCTTTATTTTATTCAATTCAAAATTAATCAGTTCAATCAAGAATCCCCTGGAGTCATCCTTGTAATCAAGCAAATAACTGCCTTTGCCCTTAAAACGATGCACTCTGCCCAGATACTTTTTGACTTCCTGCCTTGGCCCTTTGGCTGTCCAGCTGTTCTCTACCAGATAGGCATATTCCTTGCCTTTAATCTTTTTGACACGCAAAAAAGCCATTAGATTCAGCAATTTTCTCGACTATTTAAATTTTATGGAGTTAGGCACTATAAAATTTACCATAATAAACAGCTGTTTATCGACGACAACAGAATTATTTTAATTTTTTGACTTCTTTCTTGAAATCAGCTGCTTGTTTTTTCAAACTGTCTAAGGCTTTCTTAACAGCAGCCTTTGGTTCAATTGAAGTATCAGTCTCAACAACAAATCTTGGTTTGCCGATCAGCGGATGGTCAATTGCATAGGTCGCAACATTAACACCTTTTGTCTTCTGCAGTTCGTTCTTCAAAACATTGCAAAAGCCGTGGTCAGAGTCTATTTCAAAAACCAATCTTCTTGCTTTTTCCTCGAGAATTTTTATTTCCATTTTGCAACAAAAAATCTAATTTATACATAAACATTACTGTTTCTCCATTCGCCACAGACCAACTTCAACAAAAACCTTTGGCTTGCGGTGAAAAGAAAATTTTTTTTTGATCATAAAATCATATTTCCAGTGGTGTGTTATCAAAAAATTATAATCCTTGGCCATGGCTTCGACAAATTTTGTCGTCGATAACTTGTGCATTGACCAAACAATTTTAGAAACTGAAAAAGCTTTCTCCAAAAACAATTTGTCAATGTGTTTCACCTTGGTTCCAAAGGGTGGATTTTGGATCACCACATCAACTGGGACATTAAAATCAGTCACATCCCCCACTATAAACTCACTTCCGACAATATCAAATTCTTCTTTAAGCTTATTGTAGTTCCTTTTGCATATCTCCATAGCTTCTTTGCTCTTATCCACAAAATAAACCTTCTTAGCCCCGAGTAAAAGCGCCCCTAGCCCCAGGAAACCAGGCCCGCAGGCCAGGTCAACTATCACTTTCGACGCTACATCCCCTAAATTAGCCATGTTCCAGAGCCAGTCAGCAGCTATCTCGCTTGGAGTGCTGTATTGCTCCAGCTTGAGCTCACTTTTCCCGCCAGCAGCTAGAAAATCCTCTAATTTGGATAAAATAACAGCCAATTGCTTTTTTGAATTTATAGCCATAACTCTCACTTTCCCTCAAATTTTAACCTAAAATACCTTATTTAGCTTAAAATCAGCATTTTAAGCTTAAATTTAAAGGTTTTGCTTGCAAAACCCAGGAAATTCTTGAATTTCCGCTGCTTTCTATGATTATTTGAGCTTAAATCAGTCCATTTTACCTTAAAATAAGCCTATTTAACTCTCACTTTCCCGCTATTTTAGCTTAAAATTGCCTTATTTAGCCCTAAAATAAGCCTGTTTAGGCTCAAAATAACCCTCACTTTCCTTGTTTTTGAGCCTAAAATTACCCCCTTAACACCTCCAGATTGCTCACTTTCCAGGTCCGCTAATCTCCCCCAAAATCAGTCCGCCAACTCAACACCCCAAACCAAAAAATTACCAAAATTTTTTCAATAAATTTTTCTAAAAACTAAAAATATTTTTTATTTTTTCCAGATCTTTTTCCATCAAAATATTCAGTCCCAGTCCCAGTCTCAGTCCCATAAATTTACCGTCGATAAGCCATTCCCAGTCCTGTCCTGAGACTGTCTTAGGACAGTCCCACAATATTCCCAAAATTTATCATCTTTATCGTCTGTTTTCCAGTCCCAAAAAACTCCCATCCCAGTCCCATTTCAGTCCCAGTCCCAGACCGAAATGTTTAAATAAATCATCAACTTTCCTAGGTGCATGGCCTGGTTTAAAAAAAAGAATGAAGAGGAACGCTGGCAGGATCTTAACCAATACCTAACCAATTCTTTTGCCAATGTCAAAAGCGACACTTCAAATATTTTTGAATGGCTCAAATTTCTTTACCAGAAATCAACCCAGCAGGAGCAGTTAATCAGCCAGCTCCAGAACCAGCTCAGCCAAACCCCTACATCACCAGAAGCCATCAGAAGACTTATTGATTCTCATTATGCCTACTCCAATATCCATGGCAGGATCCAGGATCTTAACCGCAAAATAGAACTTCTTTCCCATATGCATGATTCCCATAACCAGCAGATTAACCAATTTCATGAAAAATTTGAAGACCTCAATAAACCGCCAAAACAGCCCAATATCAAAGAAAGAATCATCCAAAAATTAACCAGAAACAGCAAAAATTACGCTAAAACAGTCATCCTTTCCTTTATTGAAAAATACCATAAAATCCCGGCTCTGCAGCTCAAAGAAATGCTTGTAGATGAGCAAAAATTGTGCTCAAAAAGCTCATTTTATCGTTTATTGCAGGAATTAGAACAAGAAAATAGGGTAGAATTGCTTTCAGATGGTAAAAATAAGCTTTATATGGCTAAAAATCCCCTTCTTAAGCGTTAAATTAACTCAATTTTAACCATTTTACTATCACCAGTATACAAATAACTATATTTTTACTTGATTTTGCGAAAGCTTTTTAAATCGTAGAAAACTTCAAAATCCATAAATTGGGGGTGTAGATTATGATTAAAAGAGGCTTTAATAGAGATAAAATAAAACAAACTATTTCTCAAATCAAGGAAGAAGTCAGCTTCCCGTTTTCACAGGTTAAAGAGGAAATAGATGAGCATTTGGCTGCTATAAACGAGAATACGCAGGAAATACAGGCCAATTTCGCCTTTCTCCTTGAATTAGACTCAAAAATAGATAAATTATCCCAGAGGCTGGATAAGATCGAGTTTATGCTTTCAGAAGAACCTCAAAAAATAGAGGTAAAGCCATTAAACCATCCAGAAAAACAGGTCTTTTGCGTGCTTTATACAGAAGAAGCACCCTTGACTTATGAGGACATTTCTAATAGAACCGGCCTCAGCGCAAACCTGGTCAGGGAGTATATTTCTGCTTTAATTGAAAAGGGCATTCCTTTAACCAAATCATATTACCAAAGCAGACCTTTCCTCAAGCTGGATCCAGAGTTCAAAGAAATGCAAGCCAAGGAAAATTTAGTCAATTTATCATTGGCCAGCTACGTATAAAAGTTTTTATTTTTTATTAAAACTTTTATTTATATTATTTTTAATCAAAGCTTAAAACTTTTATTCAAGATATCAACTAAAACCACCAACAAAACATCTAATAATTTCTTAAAACTTTAATGCGCAATATTTATATAATTCAAGGTTCGTATAAGATACATTATACGTACTTTTT
>JAHWGZ010000030.1 GCA_019323755.1 Candidatus Woesearchaeota archaeon | reverse complement strand
GGGCGCCATGGTGGCGGAGCTTTCTCAGGAAAAGTTCCTAACAAGCAGGACAGAAGCGGCGCTTATATGGCCCGTTATGTTGCCAAAAACTTAGTGGCTGCTGGTTTGGCAGAAAGATGCGAAGTCCAGTTGGCTTATGCCATTGGTTATCCGCAGCCAGTCTCTGTTTTGGTCCACTGCTTTGGCACTAATAAAATCCCAGAAGACAAGATTGTCGAGCTGGTCAGGAAGAATTTTGATTTGACTCCAAGCGGAATCATCAAAACTCTGAACCTGTTAAGACCAATCTACCAGAAGACTGCAGCTTACGGACACTTTGGCCGTGACGACCCGGATTTCACCTGGGAGGCATTGGATAAAACCGCTGTTTTAAAACAAGAAGCAGGATTATAATTTTTTCTTTTTTTTTTCAAAATCTTTATAAATATACCTTCTTTACTATTACTTATGGAAGAAAAGAGGTATAGAGACTGGTTTATCTTGATAACTGTTTTAATAATTGTAATTCTAATGGTTGGCAGTCATGTTGAAGCCGATAAAAAATCAAGTTCATCTTCAAGTTCTGGCAGTTCATCCTCAAAAGGAAGTTCTAAAGCAACAGGTGCTGCCACCACCGACTCCAAAGATTCTGATAAAGCCAAGGGCTCTGACAAAAAATCAGAACCAGCACCTGTAACAACTTCTGATAATCAAGAACCAGCTCCAGAACCAGAACCAATAAAAACAGTTGAAAAGCAGGAAAATACTTACACTTATCGTGATCAAAACCAAAACGAAGTCAAAGTAACCTTAAGAACAGAAACAAAAACAAAAGGAGAAGAAACATTCCAAAAAATAAAAGTCAGGGGTGTTGAAGCATCTTCAGAACTTGAATTAAAATCAGAACAAGGAAAAATCAAAACACAGTTATCAAACGGCAACACTCAGGAAATTAAGGTCATGCCCAATACTGCTTCAGAAACAGCCCTTGAAAAATTAAAAACCAATAAGGACCTAACTATCCAGTTAAAAGAAGTTGGAGAGGGCAGTGATTTGCGTGTTGTTTATGATATTGAAGGAAGCCGAACAGTCAAATATTTAGGTTTATTCAAAGTCAAAACAGAATTAAGAGCCAGGGTTAATGCAGAAACAGGAGAAATCATCGAATTTGAAACACCTTGGTGGTATTTCTTTTTCGGCAAAGAAGTAGTGATTCCAAAATGCGACCCAGAAAATCTTGACCTCTGCGAGACATTGGAAGACTGCGAATCCAATGGCGGCTATTGGTACGATGAATTCTGCAATCTAGAACCACAATTGGTCTGCGATTTAGAACATCTTGATTTATGTGTAACCTTAGAAGAATGTGAAGCCGCCGGAGCATATTGGTATGATGAGATTTGTAATGCAGAACCACAGATAGAACCACCGATTAATCAAACAAATAGTTCTCAAGAAGCTGGATTATAAACCTCTTTCTCTTTTTTCTTTTATTCTTCCTTCAAGGGTTCCGACAAAAATTGCCTCTTCTTCTGGAGAACAAGGTTCGCAGGCCACTACTTTGCCGTCATCGTCAATCATAAAACCGTTCTTTAAATCATATTCAAGGCATCTGTGCCAGCTCAGGCGTCCAAAAACATCAGAGGCAGAGTCTTTCAAAGCTTCAAGAACAGGAGAACGCCCGTGATTATAGATTACCTTTCCTTGATAGATTGCGCCGCAAACATACCATCTTCCCCAAACATACTTTCCCCAGGGCTCAGGACTATTATATCTATCTTTTCTGCCTAAAAAAACTTCTGCTTTGTCTGCCATTTAAAGCGTCTTAATTTTATTTTATTTAAAGTTTTTTAAAATAAGAAGCAGGACTTTAACTTTTTTCTTCATCAACAATTCCAGATTCAATTAATAATTGGGTTGCTCTGTCAATAGCTTCATCTGTAAAGCCGGCTTCTTCAAACAAACGATGTCCCAAACTTTCTTCATGCCTGTCTCTTTCAATGCAGTAGGTTTCCTTATATTTTCCGTCATCATCGATTTCCATGATTGCGCCCAGATTCATGGTATTGGCAAAAACCCGGCCTTGAACCTTTTCAGCAACCGGATGATAGTGTGTTGAAAGAAGCAGTCTGGCCCCTCTCTGCCCAACAGCTTTCAGAACTCTTTCCAGGGCTTCTTCAGTGGCCTGGTTGTCAGAACCAATTGCAATCTCATCAAGTAAAAGTAAACTGTGTGGGGTAAAAAAACGATGCCAGCCAGCAGCAACAGCTTTTTTAACAATTTCAGCAGAAGGGTTATCAATAATTTCCCAGCCCTCATCATCATAATCCCAAATAACTGAAGGTTTGGTAATAAAACCCAAAAAATTCAGAGAAGACCTAAATGAACCTTCTTTTTTATCAGGCTTGTCTTTGCTGCTAAAAGAAGTAAAAACACCATCCACCATGCTTAGTTCAACTTCTGAAGCAGGAACATATCCTCCCATCTGAGCCAAAACCTGGATCTGGCCCACCATCCTTTCAAAAGTTGTTTTGCCATTGTCATTGGCGCCAGTCAGCAAAAAAGAATAATAATCCCTGTCAGAATGAAAATCATTGGCAACCATTTCATCGCCCCTCAGAACAAAAGAAGCTACTCTGCCGCCCCTGATAGCGCACCGCCTTTCCTCCATCGGCACTAGTCTGGGCATTGTTACTTCACCCATTCCATGAGCCAGCCTGGCCATGCTGTAATAAAAGGCCAGTTCATTTTCCATATCCCCGGTTCTGACTTCTAATGACCCCATCAGCTTGTCCAGCCCTTCTTCAACTAGCTTGTCAATATGAGATAACAAATCTGCAAAGCCCTTTAAGAAATACTGCTGGGCCTTGCCAATCTTGGCTTTTTGCCTGAAATTTAAAATCGCTGTATCGCTCAAAGTCTTGACAGCAAAGTCAAGTTGTTTTTCCAGACCCAACCCCTTGGCTTCTTCTCTGTCAATAATTCCTTCTAGCTCAGGGTCATTCATCAGCTGTCTGAAAATCTCCTGCAGTTTTTTAATGGAATGGTAAGTGGCTCTTCTTTCCTCAAACCCTAGAAGATTTACTTTTTTATTATAGCTCTTGGGTTTAGAAGACAACTGTCGGTAATATGTAATCATTTCTGCAGTTGTATACTTGCTTTCAAAAACACTGGAAAATCCAGAAAGATCCTTCAGAGTTTCGCGGTATCGCTCAAACAAACCTTCAGCAGCCCCGCTTACAAATCTTTTTAGAAGCTGGTATTCTTTTGACTCGGAAACCCCTAAAGCAAATTCCCTGACTCCCTGGAGGCGCTTGCTTTTTGCTTCTAATCCCAGAGAAGATTCAATCAAATCAACTAAATAACCAACTTCCTGTGTTTTTTCAGCAAAGATTCTTTTTTCCCTGAATTTTGGAGTCCAGGAATGTAAATTATTGGCAGATTTGATGATTGTGGAAACTCTCTCTTCAATTTCAGAATTTTCATAGATTTCCCCGATAGCTTCCTGCCTGGCCCTGATTTCATCCAAATCAAAAGTCGGCACGCCATAATCATCTGCTATGCTTGCTGCTGCCCCTTTGCTAAAACCCAGTGAATAAGCACTCCGGGCCAGCCTCTCCATGATTATTTTAAAATCAAGATTTTTAACAGCAGAACTTCCTCGAAAACCAGCTTCAAACTCTTCATATTTCTCGCTGTCAATAAAGATTACTGGCTTTTCCGAACTAAACTGTGATTCATATTTAAACATAAAATCCCTCAGACAATCACCGCTTTATACGTAAAATTAAGCAGCTAATTTATAAACTTTTTTCCTGCGCTTGGCAAAATAAGCCCTTCTTCTCTTGTTTTGCAGGACCCTTTGCCGGATGCCTTCATCAAACACTGGCAGGGAGATAGAGATCATCTTGGCCACTGGCCGCGGCACGCCGGTAATTAATTCACTCTCTGCAACAGAAACAACCCTGTGCAGCTCTCTTTTGGAAGTCCCGAAATAAATATCATCACCCACAGTTGCCAAACCCCGCATTGTGTTTGAACTGAGATATTTTTTCTCCAAGGCATCAACAGATTTGCGCAGCAGATTAAACAGGTGATTCGGATTCCTGACATGAAATTCTTCCTGCCAAGGGCCAAACCCACCATCATCAACTTTTCTCAAAGGACCCTTGTTGCAATTAACAACTGCATCGTCTAAAGTCTGATACCCAACCACCCGCAAAATATAACTAGGAAACATCTCTTCATTTTCAAAAACTAATCCGCGAAACTCCTGCCACTTCTCCTCGCGCAGTTCCCTAAAATTCTTGGGCAAATATTCACTCCCTTGCCAGTTTCTCAAAAAATTATGCAGGTTCAGATTTTTCATATGCAGACGGACAGAACCCCACCAATCATTACCCACCAATCCATCCAACCTCTCCAAAAAATCACTATGTTCCTTGTCCAGGTGAAAAACAATCTCATCTCCTTCGCTCGGACGCTCCAATTTCTTGATTCTTTTCTTGTCTGAATATAAAAAATCCCAATCTCC
>JAHWGZ010000029.1 GCA_019323755.1 Candidatus Woesearchaeota archaeon | reverse complement strand
TCAACAGCTTTTCTAATTTCTTCTTTATCTTTCATTGTTTCAATTTCCTTTTCTTTCTCAGCAATTTCCTTTTCTTTGTCCATAATCTCTTTCTGGATGTCTTCAGGAATCACTTTCTTAAAAGCTGCCTTGGCATCTTGAGAAGGCAAATCAAAATAATTAAAGAATTTCTCAGTCAGATGAATCTTAAATGTTCTTCCGCATCTCTCTTTAGATAAAAACCCCATTTCTTTCAAACGCTTCATATGGTCATAGGCTTTGTTATGCCTAATCTTAATCACATCACTTTGTAGAATTGGATATTTCCAGGCAATCACTGCCAGTGTTTCCATAGTTGATTTATCCAGTTCAGTTTCAGTAATCAAATTTGAAACCAACGGCAAATATTTGTCCTTGATAGTAAACTTCCAAAAATCCCCTTTGTCAACCAACTTCAAAGAATTATTGCTCTTATCAAAATCTTTTTTTATCTCATTTAAAATCTCTTTGACTTTTTCTTCAGTCAGTCCGCTCAAGCGGGCTACTTCAGAAACAGCTACATCTTTTCCCAGGGCGAACATGATCGCCTCAACTCGATTTCTTTCCTCCATCTAACAACCTCCTGTATTTTTCACCCACCATTTCCACTCTGCCTTCATCAATCAATTTGTCTAAAAAATCTTCTATGCGTTCTTTTTCCACACCGGTTATTTTTGACAGCTGTTCAGAAGTCATTTCATTGTTAGTCAATGCTACCAAAACAAAATTAGTCAGCAAACCCTGAAGATTATTTTCCAAAAAAATGCTCTTGCTGTTTAATTGTTTGGCCACCATGGTTACCTGATGCAGTCTCAATTGCAAATCATTGAAAAATTCTGACAGATTAATTGCCTGTAAAGCCATTTTTTGCGGTTCTAAAATCTCAATTGAAGCCGGCATATATTCAAAACAAAAATAAGTCATTCTGATTAAATCTTTGAAAATAATCTCAATCTCAGCAAAAGTCGCCCACATCTCCTTGATCATCCCCTCTTCCTTTGCCCCAGTCTCTTTTTTCTGGATATCAGCAATATGGGCATCCAGCACCTTCATTCCTTTTTCTTTCTTGATTTTTTCCACTACTTCTTTTATGGTTTTTTCTACATGTTCTTTGGGCTTCCCGACTATTTCTAGAACTATCCTGCACTGAATCCAGCCCTCTTCAATCAACTGCTTTAATTTTACCATAATCAAATCAAAATCCGAGCTTCTTTTTAAACTTTTTTAAAGATTAATATCAAAGATAACATCACTAAAACCCCAACAATCATTGCCGGCAGCCAGCCCACTATCCCCTTAGAACTCGAAAGATAAACTATTTTTCCATCCTCATTTAACTCTCTTAACAATTTTAATTTCTCACTTAAACCGACTTCACTTTTTTCTGCCAGACTTTCACCTACTATCACACATTCTTTTTCCTCTTCTTCAACAAAAATTTCTTCAGTCATTTCTTTATCAGTTTTTTGATTGTCTTTGTTGAGTTTAATCTTTAGTTTGTAATCACCGCTTTCCACCCCCTCATCCATTCTAATTGTTAAATCCACTATTTTAATCTCATCCATTCCTAATTTTATTTCTTCTACTTTTTCATCACTATAATGTTTTGGTCCTTTGTAAACATAACCCCACAATCTTAAATTGTGTTCTTGGTCATCTCCATTTAATTCAACCTTGACCTTAAAGCCTTCATCAGGTTTTATCTTCTCAGGATACTCTAATATTTTATATTCAAATTTCCCAGAACCCTTGCTTGTTGAACCATCAATCACTTTGCATAATTCCTTGTCCTTTCCTTCAATCCTAAAATCAACCTTGTCTTCTTTATCCAAACCTTCTAAAACCAAATCATATTTGCCGTCGCGGTAATAGCCGTCACAATTTGGTTCTAACTGTACTGGCAAAGTCAAAGTGTAATTAGTAAATTTGTCAAAAACACTTGTCTTTGTTCTTTTGCTTATTATCTCCCCATCTTTTTCAGCATAAAGTTGCACACTGTATTTTGTCTCATCCCCTTTGTAAATATTGACTTTCACTCTGATTCTGTCGCCCCATTCAGCTTCATCATCATTGCCCAGATAAATTTCCTCAATTTCTAAAGATGAATCAAAGATTTTATACTTTGGATTGACCACAATTACTTTTGAATCAATATTATTGCTTAAATCATTGTCCTGGCAATCTAATTCAGTAATCCTAAAAGAAATTTTATAGACATCATCTCCTAAATTAGGTGTGTATACCTTTGTTCTGCTGGTAGTAATATCTTCATCAGTCCAAGGAACATAGGTCTTGACTGTCTTGCCAAAAAAATCTTCAATTGTGCCGTTGACTGTCACAATTGCTGGTTCGCCATAATTTCTTTTGACCACTACGTCAAAATTTATTTCTTCACCTAAACCAACAATTGGTTCCCATGGCAAAACCTTAATCTCCCAGTCACAGCCATTGACCCGGGCATTTTCACTGCCTGGTGTTGCCAATGATTTATACCAGCCCCCTTCAATTTTGCTCCAGGACATGCCTTCAACACTTCCAGAATAACTTACTGAATCAATTAAATTGCTGGAATTAATTGGATAACCATCAGCTAGCCTTACTTCTTCATAGCCGTCATTATTCAATGCAAAATCACTGTCCTCGTTTCTGTAAATCACTAAATAACTGCCTGCCTGAATAATTGTTCCAGATGTGGTTGTTGTATCCACAATATATAATTCATGGTCATCATCTTTGTCATAAAAAACCAAGCCATCTAAATCCATTGGTGTCTCAGTGGGATTGTAAATTTCAATCCATTCCCCCCAGGGTTTGGCTGCATCGTCTCCCCCAATTGGGTCTGGTAAGAATTCACTAATTTGCAAAGCACCATAATTCTGGCTAAATCCAGCCACGCTGTTTTCTCTGCCCGGTGTTCCGCCCAAAACAAAGCTTTCCTGCCAACTGCTGCCTGACCACTCTAAAGTTTTGCCATTGCCGTTGGCATGGCTGCTGTCATAATTATACTGCCAATTTTCTGTGCCATCAGATAAATCAATTGTATCGCCGTCATTGCTTAAAATAAAACTGCCGTCCACTGCCAAAATTGAATTTCCATAATAACTCTGGAAACTAGCCAAATTTCTCGCCACCACCAAATAACTGCCTGCACTGATATTAACATCATCAAAATTATTGCCGTCAATTGTCCAATTGCTTAAATCAACAACTTCTCCATTTTCATTGTACAATTCAATCCATTCTAAATTAGTGTCGCTGCCTTGCTCAGTTGAAGGATTATACATCACTTCATTGACCCTAATTGCCAAAGCCAAATTAGCACAAACCAGCAGAAATAGAAAAAAGATTGCCCACCTCATTCTCTAAGGAATGTTTTTCACCTATTTATCATTAACTTTTTTTCTTTTACCATTCTAGAATACTCACAAAACTTTTAATAACCCACGAGATTTAAAACCCTTATTGGGAGGTGTTAGTATGTTTAATTTATTCAAAAAGAAAAAAGAATTGAAAATTCCCTCTCCCCCTTCAGCAGGAAGTCTTCCTAGTTTTCCCACTCCTAAGGATATTGAAAAGCTTTCTCCTGAAGAACTTGAAGCAGCTCTTAAAAAAAGGCCTGTTGATGCTTTAGAAGAGCATAAGAAAAGAGTTGTTGAAAAAGAAAAAACAGAATTGTCTGAAACCAGGGAGCATATTGTTACCAAACCAATTTTTATTCATGCACCAACTTACAAAGCCCTGATTGACGAAGTCAGTCAGATGAGAAACTTTATGGAAGAGGCTGAAAATATTGTTGAAACTTTGGAAAGTTTTAAAGAAGACCAGGACCGCGCTTTCAAAAGTTGGCAGTCAACTGTCAAAGATATTCATGAAAAGTTAATCTATATTGATGAAACTTTATTTAAGAGGTGAAAAAATGCCAGAAATGCCTGTTTTTGTCAAAATCGAAGATTATAAAGACGTTCTTGATGTTGTTAATATCATCAAAAATAAAATTGATGATGCTCGAAAAACACTTGAAAAAATCAACGAACTCAAAAATGATGAGGACGCTGAACTCGAAGTCTGGAACAATTCTTTGAATGAAATTGAAAGAAAAGTTGATTTCATTGACAAAACTTTGTTTGAACCAGAAACTCTTTAAGTAAAATGGCCAAGAAAAAATCAAGAGCAAAAAAGAAAACCAAGGCCCAGCCAGAGAAAAAAGAAATTTTCTACGTTGGTGTCCAGGACCCGGTTGAAGTCAGAAGAAATGTTCTTGAAGTTTCCCGCGATATGGTCCAGTTTCTTCAGCAGCATCAGAAACTGACTTCAGTCAGAAATGAAAAAACCGAGGCCATCAAGCATCTCTGACAAGATGTTAGTGAATTAAAGACCCTGGTTAACAAATTGCGTCGCGTCTTGCCTAAAACCAAATTAAGAATCAAGCTTCACAAAGAGCACGAAATTTTCAAATGCGAGCGCTGCGATCAGGAACTGGCCAGCAAGAAAAATCTTAAGAAACACCTGGCCACTCATGTTAAACCTCGCAAAATAAAAAAAGCTCCGGTCAAAAAAACCAAAGCAGCTAAAAAAGCAGTGGCCAAAAAAGCAGCCAAGACAGTCAAAGTCAAAAAAGCTCCGCCCATGAAAGCAGTCAAGAAAAAGATCATGCCGGAGACCCAGACCAAGCTTGCTCCGCCTGCACCAGAAGCCAAGAAACCTGCCAGCGAAATTGAAAAGCTTGAATCAGAACTGGCTGACATCGAAAACAAACTCGGCAGACTTTCTTAAAATTTTTATTTTTATAATTAATTTTATATACCACTTCTAGTTTTTAAACTC
>JAHWGZ010000004.1 GCA_019323755.1 Candidatus Woesearchaeota archaeon | reverse complement strand
TCTGCTGTATAAACAACATGGCACAAACCAGTATACTTGCCTGAAGTTACTAATTCTTCAATTTTCCATGTCGCTGTTGAATCTCCTTCTGGTGCACTGCCAGTCCACTGCCAGTTAGCTCCAGCCTGGCACCACTCATCACTGCCAGCGGTCCCTTCTATTGTCACTTTTCCTTCGTCTGTCTCAATTGTCTGTTTGTAAGCTGGTCCTGCACAGCCCATCAAAAACAAAACCAAAAATATTGCTAATAATCTTCTCATTTTTACCTCCTAAATTCCATATTTTAATTTCATCACCAGTTGATGTGATAATGATTTGTTATAAACTACCCCAACTATTCTATCTTTCCTTAACAAGGGCAGCATTTTCAAGTTTTGCTGCGTCATTTTCCTCAAAGCCGAATAACTGTTGTCCTTTTCAGTCAAAACATTTGTCTTCCCAGCTGAAATCATGACGCTCCTAACAATCACTCTTGACCAAACCCGTTTGTCCAATCTACCTATCCTCCTCAAGTCAATTATCCCTAAAAATTTCTGCCCTTTTTTCACAATAAAATTCTCTTCACCGGTTTTCTTGAATCTTTCAATTACTTTGTCAAAAGTAACTTCTGGAGAAAAATGACTGTATTTTTTATCAACTAATTTCAGCAACGGCACTTTCATCAACACATCCTTGATTACCACTTGATCATAACTCATGCCCGCAATAAAATACAAAAATCCCCCTAAAAAAATAAACCACAAGCCGTTCCAGGAACCGGTCACAATTCCCAGCAGGCCTAAAAAAGCCAAGGCTCCGCCCACAAACTTGCCACCTTTAGAAGCAACCCAGGTTGCTTTCTTAATGTCTTTATAATACATTGTCAGCAAAGCTCTAAAGACCCGGCCGCCGTCCAAAGGGTAACCTGGCAGCAGATTAAAGATTGCCAAGATAAAGTTTAATTGATACAGATAAAAAGTAATTGCCGTTAAATAAATATTGGAGTTCAAAGTGTGAATCAAATAAAATACTCCGGCCAACACTAGACTAAAAACCGGCCCTGATAAAGCCATCCAAAACTCTGTCCAGGCCTTTAAATCTTCAGTTGGTAACTCTGCCACCCCTCCAAAAAAGAATAAAGTTATGCTTTCTACATTAATCTTCTTCATTTTTGCCACTAACGAATGTGTCAGTTCATGCAGTAAAACAGAAACAAACAGCAGCAAAGTAGCTGCTACCCCCATAATCCAGTAAGTCTTGCTGCTTAGATCAGGGTAAAAATGAGGAAAAAAACTAGTTGACAAAGCATAAGCCAGTAAAGCAAAAACAAACCACCATGAATAATGCAGTTTAATATCAATTCCAAAAACCCTAAAAATTTTCCTTGCACCTCTCATTTTTCCTCCTTAAAAGAACTTAGCACTTTTGGCCTTAATTCAAACTCCAGTACTTTCTCGCTATATTCTTCAGCCATCTTGTCAATTGCCTGCGATTTGTCCTTAAGCCCAAATTTAGCTTTAATTATATTCAGAACTTGATTAGTTTCCTCTTTCACATCAATAATAGCTTTAACCATATATATCGTATTAATATAATATTAATATTAAGTATATAAATTTAACGGAAATTAGCCAGAAATACCACCAAAATACCTCAGAACTTGAACTTCTCTAAAATTTCCTTTATCTTCTTCTTATCCAGCATTCCTTGTTTAATCTCTTTGCCCCCACCTTTAGCTCCAAAATCAATTATCAGCTTTTCAAATAACTTCTCTGGCCCCTTATAAACAAAATTACCTTCTTTGTTAATCAATAAAATCTCCTTAAATCCTTCAGCCGCTGCTCTTAATTCCTTAGGATCCAAATTCACCTCAACCACCTTCTTCTCCTTCAAATCCTTTAATTTCTCCCCCACTTCTTCCTTTCCTAGTTTCTCTAAATCTTTCCCTTGTTTTTTCCAAACTTTAAACAATTCGCGGGCAAATTCATATAAAGTCATTTTCTCAGGAAATTTAACCTTCTCTAATCTCTTGGCATTTTCCTGGACCATTTCAATAAACTTCTCAAAAGTCTTCAAAATCTGGTTTAATGGCACTGAAAATTCATCAGCCGCCATTTTCAAATAATCTTCATTTACTTCAACCATTACTCCAATTTCTTTTTTAATCAATTTCTTAATCTGCTCTCCTAAATCACCCAGCTTAGCTTCTTCTGCTTTAGCTGCTTCCCCTGCTTTGTATTCAATTCTGACTGTATCATCTGCAATTTTAAAGGCCCCTACAATTTTAATCTCCTCAGCTTCAGAAGTGTTTCCCAGATGAGTTCCGCCGCAAGCTTCTACTTCTGTATCAGCAATCTCCACAATCCGAAGAGTCTTGCCCGGCACTGCTCCGCCCTGATAAATCCTCATGCCAAATTTCTTTTCTGCTTCATCTCTTTCCATAAAAACAGAAGTCACTGGCAGCTTCATTGCTACGATTTTATTGGCTTCATCCTGAATCTTGATTATTTCATCATCTGTCAGGCTTTCATAATGGGTAATGTCCAAATGCCCTTTTTCAACTGATTTTTTAGCGCCAGCCTGATTAATATGATTGCCCAATACTTTTCGGGCTGCTGCATTAATGATGTGGGCTGTTGTGTGGTGTTGTGTTAATTGTTTTCTTCTCTTAAAATCAATTGTTCCTTTAACCTTATCTCCAATTTTAAATTCTGGCGCTGACTTAAATTTATGAATTATCCAGCTGCCTTGTCTAAAAACATCAACAACTTTTCCGCCGCCGATTATTCCAACATCATTTTCCTGCCCGCCAGAACGGGGATAAAATACAGTTTGACTAAAGACTACAAAATTGTCCTTGACCCACAAGACCTCTCCGCCAAAATCATTTTTTTTCCAGTCATCAAAATAAAGTTCCCTGGTCTTCTTGACCTTAAGGTCAAATTTTTCTTCTCCTTTTTCCACAACTTTCTCTTTTTTCTCATGCAGTTCAGCCACCCTGGCATAAAAATCATCAGGTACCTTGACTTGAACACCTGCTTTTTCTCCTTCTTCCTTCAAAACTTCCGGAGTAATGCCTTGGGAATCATATAATTCCAACAATCTTTTTTCTGTCAGTCTTGTTTTTATCAGTTTAGAGATTAATTCCCTGCTTTTTTGTTTGGTATTTTCATATTTATTTTTTTCAACATCTAAAATCTTCTGTACAT
>JAHWGZ010000028.1 GCA_019323755.1 Candidatus Woesearchaeota archaeon | reverse complement strand
CGTTGAACTGGCAGAGAAAATCATGAAATTTATTGATGATGAAGCCAAGAAAAAATCAGTGGAAATCGCCAGGAAAAGAGGCACTTTCCCTAATTTTAGAGGCAGCACTTATGACACCAACAAACCAGAAGACAGAGTCAGGAATGCCACTAGAACCACCATTGCTCCGACTGGTTCAATTGGCATTATTGCCGGAGCCTCAAGTGGCATTGAACCATTGTTTGCTATTTCTTTTATCAGAAAAACACCGCAGTTTGAACTTTTAGAGGTCAATCCTTTGTTTGAAGAGATTGCCAAGAAGCGCGGCTTTTACACAGAAGATTTGATGAAAAAGATTGCCAAAAGAGGCAGCATTCAGGGCATTGATGAAATTCCTGAAGATGTCCAGAAAGTTTTTGTCACATCCATGGACATTACTCCAGAAGACCATATCAGGATGCAGGCTGCTTTCCAGAAATACACTAACAACGCAGTTTCCAAGACCATTAATTTCCCTTATGACACCACTACAGAAGAAATCTCAGACGCCTATATCTTGTCCTGGAAACTGGGCTGCAAAGGCATCACCATCTATCGGGACGGCAGCCGGGATTTGCAGGTCTTGAACATTGAACGCGAGAAAAAGTCTTCTGACAAAAAAGACATTGCCAAAACACCAGTTGATGAGCCGCCAGAACAAAAATCAGACTTAATGACTGTTGATGAAGATTATGTTGGCGGCTGTCCTAAATGTAACTTATGAAAAAAGGTCTTGTCCATGTCTACACTGGAAAAGGCAAAGGTAAAACCACTGCCTCAATTGGATTAGCTCTTAGAGCAGTTGGCCAGGGCTACAAAGTTTTTATTATCCAATTCATGAAAGGCGGTGCTTACACTGGCGAGTATATTTCTGTTAAAAACTTCCTGCCCAACATTGAGATCATGCAGTTTGGCAAGCCCTGCATCAAGGAATTAAAGCAGACCAAATTAAGAGGCTTTGAAAAAGGCTACACTTATTTTGATTTTGTCAGGGATGATATTTTCTGCAGTGATTGCCGCTCTTGTTTTATGAACGACGAAAAGCAAAAAGAATTTGTTGAAGCTGCCTGGAAAAAAGCCCTGGAAGTGGTTCATTCCGGCGATTATGGTATGGTTATTCTGGATGAGATTAACAATGCCATCAACACCAATTTATTGGAAATTGACCGCGCTATTTCTTTAATCAAAAACAAACCCCAGCATGTTGAACTGGTTTTCACCGGCAGAAACGCCCCTAAAGAAATCTGCAAAATGGCTGATTTAATCACAGAAATGAAATCCATCCGCCATTATTATGACAAAGGCATTTCTGCCAGAAGGGGCATTGAATACTAATTTATTTCCTTTTAAACACATCTACCAGAACGTCTATCAGCGCCTGGCCAAAACCTCGGCAGCTTTTTTCATGAACATCAAGCAGGCGCTCAAATCTTTCTCCTTGATACTTCAAAAGCATAGAAATATTTTTTTGGTTGATGGAATAACCGACAAAAGATGCACCAACACCAAAATCCAATTCCCTGGCAGTTACCAATTCATTCTCTAAACCGTTGCCTGCATCATTAACCCTGAAAACTTCATTGATATAATGGGCTTCTACAGCCCATTTAAGATGATCCTGATAATCAAAAGACCTTAAATTATCCTGCTTAGTGGCTGACCTAACTGCTCTGTTGATTTTATCTTCTGTAAAAAACCCTTCAGAATAAAATTCTTCTGGCATTTTCACTAAAACATTTAAAAAATAATAGTTTCTGCCCCGTCTTATATCAGGATGAGAGGAAAAGCATTTCAAAAACGACCTGGTTGCCCGGCGAGCCTGTCTTCTTCTTCCGCTTTCTCCCTTTCTAAATAAAAAAGTTTTCTGTTCTCTTGAATATCTTCCAGGTGATACATAAGCCATTTAATTCACGCAGAAACATTTGAAAAGCCCAGATATAAAAACTTTTCCATTAGATTTAAATAAATTAATCACTTGCTTGAGAATATGAATTTTAATCAAAAAGTCTACAAAATTACCAAGAAAATTCCCAAAGGCAAAGTTGCCACTTACAAACAAATAGCCAAACATATAAACAGCAAAGCTTACCGCGCAGTCGGCAATGCTTTGAACAAAAACAAAAACCCCAGGGTTCCCTGCCATCGCGTCATCAAATCAAATTTAGAAGTCGGCGGCTTCAACAAAGGAACAAAACAGAAAATTAAATTATTAAAAAAAGAAGACATTAAAATAATTAACAACAAAATCAGTAAAAAACACCTCTTTCTAAAGAAAAACATATAAATGACCTCTTGTCCAAAAGCCAGTATGATATACCCCGTAGTAACTTATCAAAGTGACCTTATCTCTCTTAATAACTCACTTTTAAGAAATGGTAATCCCCAAATAAGATTTGATGGGGTTGAATTAAGTCTGGTTTATTCTCCAAAATATGACAAGCTTTATTTGATGGACACCACTGTTACTCATGGCGACCGCATCCACGAGATAACTCATATTGATATTTCTGTTTTTTTAAAATCAAAAAAAGGCCAGGGGCCTTTGTTTGAAAGAACTATTGAAAGAACTATTTCTTCTAGTGAATTAAAAAGACCAATCACTGGTTTTGTTCCTGACCTTTATGAAATCTATGGTGATTTTGAAAGCGCCCAGCAGCGCGCTGTGCCCTTATTAATGCCGGCCAAAAATCCGCACCGGCTCCAAAGATTGGGCAGTTTTTCTGCTGGAAGACTCAAAGAACAAATCAGAGAACTTAAAGGAACCCAGTCATATCAGTTGACTTTTTCCTTTAATGGAAAAATTTAATTAAAAAAAGTTAAGAAAAAAAATTATTTTTTCTTGGTTTTCTCAATCTGCTTTTCTAATTTCAGCTTCTTGATCAATTCTTTGTAGCGGTTTCTTATGGTTACTTCTGTAACACCAGCTACATCAGCAACTTCTCTTTGTGTTCTTTTTTCGCCGTGTATCAAAGAACTGACATACAAAGCAGCAGCTGCAATACCAGTTGGTCCTCTGCCAGAAGTTAATTCAGCTTCCCGGGCATCTTCTAGGATCTCAACAGCATTGCTCTGTGTTTCTGCACTTAGATTCAAAGCAGATGCAAACCTCGGAATATAATCAGCAGGATTGCTTGGCAAAATATTGATACTCAATTCACGAGTTACAAATCTATAGGTTCTGCCAATTTCCTTTTTCTCAATTCCACTAGCTTCAGACATTTCATCTAGTGTTCTAGGAACTTCATGTCTACGACAAGCAGCATATAAAGCACCAGCAACAACAGATTCCATGCTTCTACCACGAACTAATCCACGCTGGACAGCCAGGGTATAAATTCTAGCAGCTTCTTCTTCTACTGATTTAGGCAGCTTCAAGAATGAAGAAACTCTTTTGAGTTCAGCTAGAGCAACCTTCAGGTTTCTTTCAATAGCAGTTGAAATTCTGTACTGCCATTTTCTTAATCTGAAGAATTTGTTCTTTTCTTTCTTAGTGCCTAATTTGTATAAATCAGATTTTTGACCGACTTCAGTGCCTAAACCTTGGTCAAATTGAGTATAAGTTGATGGAGCACCTGCTCTACGCCTTTTATCAGCGTCATCAGAGTCAAACTCTCTCCATTCCTGCTCAAAGTCAATCATCTTTTCTTCGATGACTAGACCGCAGTCTTTACAAATAACTTCGCCCCTTTCCTTGTTTCTTGAAAGGTTAATTCCGCCGCATTCCGGGCATTGTTTGATGAATTTTCGCATTTTGACTCACCTTATGAATATAATTTTTGAACAATTATCACTACAAAGAATCCCCTCTTTACGCGTTAAGTTTATATACTTCTGTAATAACTAGTATATAAATGTTTCGGCCATTTCCGACGATTTAGAAAGTTTTTTATACAAAATTAGCCTTTCTCAGATAAAATATGAGCTTGCTGCTGGTTATTCAGGGTTTTCTGGTTAAATTACTTACAGGCGGCGATGACACTTTGGTTCATGTCCCTTTATTGGGCACTTTATTTAAAACACGCTCCTGCAAAATTAATTTTCTCATTGGCATGTTCTTTTCCCTGGCCCTGGTTATTATTATTTCAATTTTATTTGCCGGTTTGTTAAAAAGATTGCCCTATACCCATTATATTTCAGCTGTTCTCTTGGTTGCTTTGGCTGTTTTTGTTTATTTCAACTCCTTTGTTTTAAAACCAAGACATCAATTAGAGTGCAAAGTCAAAGAAAAAGCCAAAGCAGGCAGCAATATTCAGGCCCTTTTTGCTGGTTTTTTAGCTTTTTTTATCACTGCAATTGACGATGCCATTATTTATTCTTCTGTTTTATTAAAACCATTGCAAGAAAACTTGTTTGTTATCCTGGGCATTGTTATTGCGTTTCTTTTAGAAGTCATTATTATTTTTTATTTCTCTAAAATTATTTTAAAATTAAAATACACCAAAGAAATAACTTCAGTTGTTTTGATTGGTTTGGCTGTTTTGGTTGCTTTGCAAATCATCTAACACCATTGACAGGCCAAATTTTATAATAAAATATCAAATGGGAAGGCCCCTTTTTCTTGCTTCGTTCAAAATAATCTGGATAGTCTGTTTATTTTCACGATCAGTTTCAGTCCTAAATCTCTCAGATAAATCACCAAGAATTTTTTTAGCTGCAGCCAAGTATTCCTGCCTGTTACTATATCTGCTGGTATACATCATATATTGGAGTTTTAAGGCCTCAATAAAAATAAGGTCAAACCTTTGTTGTGCCGGCGTTGCTTTAGGAGATGCCAGACTAAAATCCAAAAAATATGGATAACCCCCCACCACCATAACATTTGCATCTTGGATATCTCTGTGGGCCATGCCCCTTGCATGAAGTTTTTTAACAATCTTTTCAATTCTTTCAAAAAAGTCATTGGGAAGAGAATGTTCCTTAACATAATCACTAAGGGTGGGGCCAGCAACATATTCTACCAAAATAGTGTGTAAACCTTCCAATGAAGTTTCAAAGTAAAATTTAGGTATTCCCATGATGCCTTTTGCTTTTATCAGATTGACTATTTCATTTGTTAATTTTTCAGTTGAAATTTTTAGAGCATAATCTTTTCCCAGCAAATTTATCTTTAATACTATCGCATTGCCGCCAACACCAAGAATAGATATCCCTTTTAATTTTAAATTAGCCTTTATACTAACTATCATCCTTTTTCGATCAGCAACATTAGTTGTTGAAAAAACAGGTTTAAAGGCCTTTATAATTTCTAAAAGACTGCCTTTCATTGTTTCCAAAGCAGATTTCAAGTCCTTTTCAACTCTTTTTTTTGTTGTTTCGACCTCTTCGATTTCAGAGATTATTTCTTTCATTTCAATCTCAAAACCTTCAATTGCTTTGATATCTTTTAAGATTTCTTCATCATCTGCCTTTAGAATTTTGAGTCTCTCTTCTCCAGTCGCAGCCATTGCTTTTCTCAAAGCTTTCTCAACAGCCCCGCCCCTTGAAGTGTCTTTTTCCAAGAAAGAATTAAAAACTCCGCTTCTGGTTATAATAAAATTAATTTTCTCAACTTCTTTAGGAGACAAATCAGTTTCAGCCTCTTTAATATCCCCTAATAATTCTTTATAATCCCGGGCTATTTTACGTTCAGCTCTTTCTGCACTGCCAAAGATCCCTGTCCTAAGTTTTCTCCAAATATGTTTAATTTCTGATCTGGCTTGTTTTTCACTAACTTTTCCAACGTCCCCCTCTGCTTTTTCAATTAATTGATGAATGTGTTTTAATGCAATAAAACAACTGATTAATAATTTAAACTCTCTTTTGGCCTTCTTTTCGGCTTCAGATAATTTTTTATTCATGTCAATCAAAAAGGATTAATTTTATATAAATCTTATTGTGATAAATATTACATTCCAGGAATCTGTCCGCCGAACTTCTTCATCATCTTGTCCAGGTTCTTGCCGCCCTTGAGCATCTTGCTCATCTTCTTGCTCATATTGTACTGTTTGATCAAATCACGGATATCCTGGGTGCTGCAGCCAGCGCCCTTGGCAATTCTGTCCATTCTGCTTCTGTCAATCACAGAAGGGTCTTCTAATTCCTTTTGTGTCATAGAATCCATGCAGACTTTCCATTTTTCTAATTTTCCTTCCTGAACTTCTAATAACTCCTTAGGCATCTTAATTTTAGAAAAACCAGGAATCATTTCCATTAGTTTGCTGATTGACCCCATTTTTTTCATGGCTTTCATCTGCTCATACAAATCAACCAGAGTAAAATCTCCTTTTAAAAATCGGGCGCCTAAATCTTCTGCTTTTTCCTGGGGAATTGCTTCTTTTGCTTTTTCTAACAAACTTTCAATGTCACCCATGCCCAATAAACGGCCGACAAAACGTTTAGGATTAAATAATTCAAATTCTTCTAATTTCTCCCCAATACCAATAAACTTTACCGGAGCATCTGCAATTGAACAAGCGCTTAAAGCACCGCCGCCTTTAGCAGTCCCGTCCAGTCTAGTAATAATCACTCCACTTACATTCACTGTTTCGTGGAATTTCTCTGCCTGCAACTGTGCAGCCTGTCCAATATCAGCAGAAATAACCAATAATCTTTCATCTGCTTTGACAACTTTGTTAATCAAATTTAATTCTTCAATCAAATCATCTGACAAAGCATCTCTGCCAGCAGTGTCAACAATTACTAAATCATACTTTTTTATTTTGTCTTCAAATTTTTTATAGATTTTAACAGGATCCTTTTCTCCTTTAATGCCAAAAAAATCACAGCCAACTTGTTTGCTTAACTGCTGCAGTTGCTCATAAGCAGCTGGTCGCCAGGTATCTGTCTGTATCAAAGCAATCTTATAGCCTCTTTTCTTGTAAAACTTAGCTAATTTACCAGCAGTTGTAGTTTTACCATTTCCAAACAAACCAACAAGCATGATTTTGGTTGGTTTTTTATCAATTTTAATTTCAAAAACATCTTTTCCCAGGAAATTTGTCAGTTCTTCATAAACAATATTGACCAAATGCTCTCTTTTGTCCAGGCCTTTTGGTAATTTCTCTTTCAATGCTCTTTCTTTTATTTTCTTGGTCAGTTCAAAAACTAATTTGACATTTACATCAGCAGAAAGCAGGGCTTTTTGAATATCCTTAACCAACTCATTGACTAGTTTTTCATCTACAAAAAGGCTCTTGGCAATTTTCCCAAGAGTATTTTTCAGTGAATCTCCTAGTTTCTCGAGTACCATGATTTATAAACTGAGAATTAACTCTATTTAAATATTGCGTTAAATAAACTCTTCTAAACAGGCATCATTGTAATATTTTCCATGAACTGGTGCTGTTACTCCTGTTTCCATCAATGATTTGACCAATCTCCTTTCTTTGGCTCTCAGACCTTTTTCAAAACGCGTTTCTACATCGATTGAAAGGCCCAAAGTATATATTGTCAGCATACCGCAAAGATTTCCTCCCAAAATTCCAGTTGAAATTCTATCATCAATCACTGCTAAATTTTCAGGCGGGCAGCCAAATTCATAACACAGCTTCATCAAACCCAAGGGCTTTTTCCAAAATGTCCTGGCCACCCCTATACCAATACTTCCTTCTATCCCTTTTGCAATTATATAATCCGGATCTTCAAATCTAACTCCGGCCCGGTTAGACCTAATTAAAATCCTGCCACCATAAACTTCTCTCATCTCACCAACTTTGCTTTTAACTGACCCATAAATTTGGTTGGTATTTTGCAAGGGCAAAACATCATCCCAATCAGAAATAATTCCTTTGATGCCTTTTTCTCTTAATTTTCTGAAATCAATGCTGTTAATATCTTTAACAGAAATATGGGG
>JAHWGZ010000027.1 GCA_019323755.1 Candidatus Woesearchaeota archaeon | reverse complement strand
ATATTACTATGGATAAGTTTCTATTTTAATTATTTTCAAAATAAATGGCTGCAAGCTGGCGCGATTTTAGTCGGGTTTGTAGTTCTGGCTTTTGTTCTTTTTTTGATTATTGAAAAGGTTGTTTTAAGATTAACAGCAAAAACTAAAACTAAAGTTGACGACCTGATTTTCACTAAAATCAAAATGCCTGTTTTCTGGCTGTTGATTGTTCTGGGTTTGAGAATCAGCTCTCAGATTGTTTTTGACAGTGCAATTGTTTTTAGGGTCTTGGAAAGCATCAGCATAATTATTTTTGTTTTGATTCTGGCCAAAGTAATCAATGTTTTAATTGACGGCTGGGGCCGTGTCTTTGCCAAAAAAACCAAATCAAGATTAGATGAAAGCCTGCTGCCGTTGTTCAGGAAAGTGGTTAATATTATTTTTGTGTTGGTGGGGATTCTGTGGATCCTTAATATCTGGAATATCAATATTACACCTTACCTGGCAGGTTTAGGTATTGGCGGCCTGGTTTTGGGTTTGGCTTTGCAGGATTCTTTGAAAAATATTTTTGGAGGAGTTTCATTGATTTTAGACCAGTCTTTTGCAGTGGGCGACAAGATTCAGATTGAAAGCGGCGAAGTTGGAGAGATTGTGGATGTGGGTCTGCGGAGCACTAAGATTAAAAATTATGACAATCAGATTATCACTATTCCAAACGGCCAGATGGCCAATGCCAAGATTATCAATTATGTCCAGCCAAATGACCGCATCAGGGTAGTGGTTAAGTTTGGAGTTGAATATGGAACTAAAGTTGAGAAAGTTAAGAAAGTAGTTGATGGAGTTTTGAAAAAGATGAAAGATATTTCTGACGACCCTTATATGGACACTGTTTTTACTGAAATGGGAGACTTTGCATTACTGTTTGAAGCACGTTTTTGGGTTGATGACTACCGGGAAGCTTACAATAAAAAATTAGAGGCAACTGAAAAGATTTATGCTGCACTGAATAAAGCTAAAATCGGCATTGCATTCCCAACACAGACAATTCATTTGAAGAAAGGAAAATAAATTATTTTAGTTTAAGATTTAATTCTTTTAATTGTTTAGGATTGACATCAGAGGGAGCGTCAAGCATTAAGTCTCGGGCTTCTTTATTTTTAGGGAAGGCAATGACTTCTTTGATGGAATCTTCTCCTGCCAGAATCATGACAAAGCGGTCGAGGCCAAGGGCAATTCCACCATGGGGCGGAGTGCCGTATTTCAAAGCATCCAGGAAAAAGCCGAATCTATGCTGGGCTTCTTTGTCTGAGAGCTTTAAAGCCTTGAAAACCTGTTTCTGGATTTCAGGATGATGAATTCTGATAGAACCGCCGCCAATCTCAAAACCATTGATGACCAAGTCGTAGGCTCGGGCGCGGGCTTTTTCCGGGTTTTTCTCTAATATTTTAAAATCATCTGGGTGCGGTGAAGTAAAAGGATGGTGCATGGCTTGGTGGCGTTTTTCATCTTCATTATATTCAAACATTGGAAAGTCAGTGACCCAAAGCGGTTGGAATTCTCCTTTTTTGGCCAGGTTAGGTTTGTCGGTTTTGTGCTTTTTCATGGCTTCCTGGTAAGTCATTCTTGGAAAAGGAGTTTTGATATTATAATCAAGGACGTCTTTGAAAACTTTTTTGACCAAACCTTCAATCAAAGCATAAACATCTTCTTCTTCAACAAAAGACATCTCAATATCTAATTGAGTAAATTCTGGCTGGCGATCTGCTCTGAGGTCTTCGTCACGGAAGCATTTAACAACCTGATAATACTTGTCTAAATTTGAAATCATTAAAATCTGTTTGAATAACTGCGGTGATTGCGGGAGAGCAAAAAATTTTCCTGGGAAATTTCTGGCCGGGACCAAATAGTCTCTGGCACCTTCTGGTGTGGATTTAGCAAGGAAAGGTGTTTCAATATTAAGGAAATCCTGGCTGTCCATGTATTCATGAATGGCTTTGATAACTTTATGACGAAGAATGATGTTTTTTAACATTCTCGGTGTTCTTAAATCCAAGTAGCGGTATTTTAATCTGGTTTCTTCTGTTGATTCCAAGTTTAAATCTAAAGGCAGTTCCTCTGAAGTGTTAAGAACTTCTATTTTTTCTGCTGAGACCTCAATTTCACCAGTAGCCATTTCTTTTTTAACCTGGTTTGGCGGCCGGGTTTGAACAGTGCCAGTGATTTGAAGAACTGATTCTCTTTTAAGACCGGCAAATTCCTTGGCTAATTTTGGGTTTAAGAAGAACTGAGTGATGCCGTAGCGGTCTCTTAATGAAAGGAAACCAATTTTTCCCTGGATTCTTAAAGAGTCTAGCCAGCCGCAAAGAGTAACTTTCTTTTTATCGTGTTTTTTATTCAATTCACCGCAAGTATGAGTTCTGAGCATAGGATTTAAAGAAATGGTTATGGTTTATAAAGTTTTTTGGGAAAATATATATAAAATGAACTTAAAAATTATATTAAAATGAAGATATTGTTGCATGTCTGCTGCGGACCGTGTGTAATTGGTTTGTTGGATTTTTTTAAGAAAGACGAAGTAGCGCTGTTTTTTTACAATCCCAATATTGAGCCTGAAGAGGAATACAACAAAAGGTTAGAATCAGTTAGGCAGGTGGCAAAGGAAAAGAATTTGGAACTAATTGAAGATGATTATGAAAACAAGCTGTGGCATGAAGTGTGTGATGGATATAAAGACGAGCCAGAAGGAGGAGAGAGATGTGAGATTTGTTTTCGGATGCGGTTGGAGAATTTGGGTTTGACAGCTAATATGAAAGGTTTTGAAGGAATAGCAACTTCTTTGTCTGTGAATGCCTGGAAAGATGTTGATTTGATTAATGCAACTGGCCGCGAGATTGCTGAGCATTACGGACTGAAGTTTTTTGATTTTGGTTTGAGTGAGGAGGAGATTAAGAAAATTTGCTTTGCTGAAAAAGAGCTGGCTCAGAAGCATGGTTTGTACAAGCAGAAATACTGCGGGTGTCTTTATGGACTTCAAAATCAAAAGTAAGGAAGGAAGGGCAAGAGTTGGAGAAATAATCACTGCCCATGGTATAATTGAAACTCCGGAGTTTATTCCAGTGGCAACTCAAGCAACTGTCAAGGCAGTGAGTTCAGAAATATTGGAGAAGATTGGGGTGCAGGCAGTTTTAGCAAACACTTATCATCTTTATTTAAGGCCAGGGACTGATGTGGTTGAGAAGTTTGGCGGGCTGCATAAATTTATGGGATGGAGCAAGCCGATGTTTACTGACTCTGGCGGATTTCAGGTTTTTAGTTTATGCGATATTCGTGATGTGGATGAAGATGGGGTGATATTTTGTTCTCACTTGGACAAGTCAAAGCATTCTTTGACACCTGAGAAGTCAATTGAGATTCAAGAGAAACTAGGGGCGGACATTATTTTTACATTGGATGAATGCATTCCTTTTGAAAGTGATTATGAAACTGCTAAAAAATCTGTGGAGAGGACACATAAATGGGCTAAGAGGTGTCTTGAGGCACATAAATCAAAACAGGCGCTGTTTGGAATTGTGCAGGGCGGTAAGTTTGAAGATTTAAGGCGAGAGAGTGCGAAGTTTATTGGTGGCCTAGGTTTTGATGGTTATGGTTTGGGGAGTATTTTTGGCGAGCCTAAAGAAGAAACTTTGAAAGTGATAGGCTGGATGATGGAAGAACTGCCTGAAGAAAAGCCAAAGCATTTGCTGGGCATTGGAGCAGTAGAAGATATTTTTAATGGTGTTGAAATGGGCGTTGATACTTTTGACTGTGTTTTGCCGACACGGCTGGCCCGGGTAGGTTATATTTTTACTTCCGAAGGAAATTTGAAGAGCAAATGGAGATACAGGATTACCAATGCACAGTACAAGGGAGATATGGGGAAATTAGATAAGAACTGCGGCTGCAGTGTTTGTCAGCGGTATTCAAGGGCTTATCTTTATCATTTGTTCAAGACAAATGAATTACTGGCTTATGCTCTGGCAACTGAACACAATCTTTGGTTTTTTAATAATCTGATGAGGGAGATTCGTTCGGCTATTTCTAATGGGAAATTCAAGGAGATGAAGGAGAAATGGTTAGGTTAGAAGACTATGACTATGATTTGCCAAAGGAAATGATTGCGCAGGAAGTTTTTCGCCCCCGTGATCACTGCAAATTACTGGTTTTGCGAGACGGGATTGAGCATAAGAAGTTTTTTGAGGTTGTGGATTATTTTGATGAAGGTGATGTTCTGGTTTTGAACGAGACAAAAGTTTCTGCTGCGAAGTTAGTTGGACAGAAATCCACTGGCGGAAAAGTGGAAGTGATTTTGACTGGTGAAAAAGATGGAGTTTATGAAGGCAGAATAAAAGGGAGTAAAATCAAGGAAGGCACTGAGTTGGTTTTTGGTGATTTGAAAGGGGTTGTTGTTAAAAGAGATAATGATATTTTTTTTATTAAATTTGATAACAAGTTGGATAAAAAAAATTTAATTGTGCCGACACCGCCCTATGTCAAGAAAGAAGTGCCTGAGGAAGATTATCAGACAGTTTATGCCAAGGAAGAAGGTTCGTTGGCAGCGCCGACTGCTGGTTTGCATTTTACAGAAGAGTTATTGGAAAAGATTAAGGCAAAGGGTGTGAAGATTGCCAAGATAAAATTAGATATTTCTTATGAAACTTTTTTGCCTGTTCGAGATATTGAGAGCCATAGCACTGGGAAAGAAGCTTTTGAGATTGATGCTAAGAATGCTGCGATTATTAATTCTGGGAAGATTATTGCAGTGGGAACAACTGTGGTGAAATGTTTGGAAAGTGCTGATTGGGAAAACAGGAAAGTTTTGCCAAGCAAAGGAGTTTCTGAGATTTTCATCAAGCCAGGGCATGAGTTTAAATCAGATATCAAGGCAATGATTACTAATTTTCATCTGCCAAAAAGTTCTTTGTTGTTATTGGCGGCTGCATATGCTGGCCGCGAGAGGATATTGGCTGCTTATGAAGAAGCTGTAAGAAAGAATTACAGGTTTTATTCGCTGGGCGATGCGATGATGATTTTTAAGCAGAAAATTATTTAGTTTTGTTTAATTCAACAATTAAGGCTTCAACATCTTTAATTAACCCTTTTTCTATTTCCATGGCTTTTTCCATTAAAGAAGGAAACTGTTTCTCATCGGGGACATTGCCTGGAGCCATAATTGATAAAATTTTGTAAAGTTCTACATGCTTCTCCATTAACTCTTTTTCAAAAATATCAAAGGGTTTACCATAAACATTAACCTTAGCCTGTTTGGCAGCCCTAATTAACCGGTAAGTTATTTTTCTTTCTCTTCTTCTGATTAATCTCTCAGCTTTTTTGATGTTATCTAAAAATTTTTTGATGTTGCCTTTTTCAAAAGAATCTTTAATGTGCTCTAAAATACGTTTTTCTTTTTCTTCCAAAATATATTCATCCAAGGTATAAACTTTGACTCTTCTGGTTTTTTTCATTTTTAATCTGTT
>JAHWGZ010000026.1 GCA_019323755.1 Candidatus Woesearchaeota archaeon | reverse complement strand
GCTATTATCGTTGCTGATTTTATTATACCACCAATAAGGAATTTTTAACTCAGAGCCAGGAAAAGTCAAACCATCTGAGTCAGTGGGATTTTCTTCATCAAAATTCAGGTTGTCCCAAAAATCCGGGTAAAGATATCCTCCATGCTGGCCGAGGCGGATCAAAGCCTGCTCTGCAACTGATTTTAAGCAGTTTTCAGTGAAAACCCGGATAGGCTCAAGTTCAGAGGGCAGTTCCTGGGCAATAGGCCGGGCGACTTGAGTGATTCTTTCTTCAACAACATAATTACGGATAAAGAAAATAGACAGTATGGCTAAGAAAATAACAACTCCAATAATAATAAAAATAGCTATCTGTCCTCTTTTATTCAATATTACCCCTCTTTTACACTTTTAAGCTAAAGATTACTTTATTACTTTTAAATATTACGGTTAAGAATTATCCGATTCTGGCGTTGTTCTGGACATTTTCAACTTCAATGTCTTCTTTTTCTGTATGAAAATGGGAATTTTCCCAGACAACTTTTTTGTTGACGACGCGGATGTCTAATTTAGTGAAGTCTTCAAAAGTGATTTCCCTGTCACTGGAGTCATAGCCTTCAACAGTAACTGGTGTGCCAGGCGCTGACTTGGGTGCTTCTAACAAAGCAACGTTGATTCCGTCTTCTGCTGCCAAGAGCATGCCGTTGCTTTCTATTCCTCTGATTTTAGCCGGCTTGATATTAGTGCAGACAATAATGTGCTTGCCTTTGAGAATTTCTTTTTCATAATGTTTTTTGAGGCCGGCAACAATCTGTCTTTTTTCTGTTTTCAAGTCAATGTCTAATATGTAAAGGGTATCGGCTTTAGGATGGTCTTTGACACCAGTGATTTTGGCAACTTTAAGAGTGAGAGGAAATTTTAACCTGTGGGGAAGATTTTCAATTTTATTGATCAATATTTTTGTTTCCCCTAATTTTATTTTTTGTTTGAAATCAATGTCTTTCCACTGAAGATCTTTTTCCTTGAACTGTTTTTCTATTTCTTTGCTGATGTTGGGCAGGATTGGCTTGATTAGGATTGAAATGTTTCTAACTAGATTGGCGCAGAGGCCGACAATGGGCTGGGCTTGTTCTTTGTTCTTCCAGGGCTCGTTTTTCTGGAAATAAGCGTTGCCCAACGAGGAAATCTCCATGATATTCTTGACAGCTTCCTTGAAATTAAATTCCTGGTAAGATTTTTTGATATGCTCAATAAGATGCTCTACTTTTTTAGTAAATTCCTGGTCCTGCTCTATTTTTTCTATTTTTCCCCCATAGTTTTTGTCAATAAAAGACAAGGTCCTGTAGGTAAAGTTGCCGATATTGGCAACCAGTTCATTGTTGATGGTATCTTTGAAGTCTTCGAAGTTGAGGTCCAGGTCAGCCATTTTTTTGCTGAGGCCTTTGGCATAATAAAATCTCAGATACTCTGGATTGTAAAGTCTGGCAAATTCTTCTGCAGTAAAAAAAGTGCCTCTTGATTTTGACATTTTTTGGCTGTTGACTGTGAGGAAACCGTGAACAACAATGTCATCAGGAAGAGTGAAATCAACTGCCATGAGCATGGCTGGCCAGAATAAAAAATGGAAGTAAATAATATCCTTGCCAATGACATGGATGATTCTGCTTTTGTCCTGCCAGTAATCTCTCCACTTTTCTGTGTAGTTCTTTGTTGAAGAGACATAACCAATGGGCGCGTCAAGCCAGACATAAAAGAAAAGATTTTTTTCTCCTGGTATTTTAAAACCAAAATAAGGGCCGCTTCTGCTGATGCACCAGTCTTCAAGGCCTTTTTCAATCCAGCCAAAGATGTGTTTCTTGATTTCAGGCTGAAGATTTTTGTTTTGATTGAGCCAGTCTGTTAATTTTTTAGTGAAATTGCTGAGGCGGAAGAAATAATGCTCAGCATCTTTAGTGACCGGTGTTTCTCCGCAGATAGAACATTTTGGGTCTAGCAAGTCTGTGCCTTTGAGAGTGATGCCGCAGCTTTCGCAGACATCGCCGTATTGGCTGGCTGTGCCGCACTGAGGGCAGGTGCCTCTGACAAACCTGTCTGGCAAATCTCTCTGGCATTTTTCACAGTAAATAACTTCAACTTTCTTTTTGACAATGTGGCCTTTTTTCTGCATCTTGTCAAAGAAATAATTGCTGAGTTCTTCGTTTTCTTTGGAATGGGTGGTGTAATAATTATCAAAATTAATCAGGAATTTTTTGAAAGCAGCTAAATTCTTTTTATGGAATTTATTTGCAAATTCTTCTGGTTTTATTCCTGCTTTCTGGGCATTGACTTCAATTGGGGTGCCGTGCATATCAGAGGCACAGATGTAAATGGCATCTTCGCCAATGAGTTTTAGAAACCTGGAATAGATATCTGTCTGGATATATTCCACCAGGTGCCCGATGTGGACATCACCGTTGGCATACAGTAAAGCTGAAGTGATTAGGGTTTTCATAATATTCTAGAGAATTATGATAATATTTAAATATTTATAGTTGTTTATCTTCAAATAATAATCAAAAGGTGATGAAAATCAATAAATTGATTTTTAGCACCTCCAAAATTTAAAAATTTTGATAGGTGATTTTAATGAAAAAGATGGCTGTTTTTGTTCTTGTTCTGATTTTATTAAGCTCTGCTGTTTTGGCTCAAATGGAAAATATTGACTGGGATGAAAAAACAGCCAACGGTATAGCTATTCCAACGGCAGATGTTTCCAATGGTTTTGTTGAAGTTAATGTCAGGGAAACCACCGGCAATCCGGTTAATGGGTTGTTTGAAGTTTATACCCAGACAAAGGGTTTGATTTTTTCTGAAGAACAGAGCATTGGTGCTTTTGAAGAGCATACTTTTACTTATCCGACTGATTTGATGGAGCCGGGTGTTTTCTCTGTTTTTGTTGTTAACAAGGATATGTTTGTTGGTTATGAGGTGCCTTTGGCTGAACCAGTATTTTTACCTGGAGAAAAGGCAATTCCCACAGGAGAACCAATTTCTCCTGGTGATGATGGTGTTTTAGATCCGACAGATGTTCCTGGAGATATTGAGGAAGATGTAATTTATCCTATTGGTGATACTGGTGTGGGGGTAGTCAAAATAAACGGAATTATTCAGTTTGCTGTTCAAGATGAAGAAGGAATACTGTTAATCCTAACACAAGAAGAGGTAGAAGGAATACTGGCTGTTAACTGGGATGCCTGGGAAAAAGAAAACGTTCTAAAAAAATCACTTTGGGAAAGGTTTGTTGGCTGGTTAAAAAGTTTGTTTGGAGCTAGCGACCTTCAAATTTTAACAATTAGTGAAGATGTTTCAGACGAGATAAAAGAGAAAGGATGTGAAGTGTCAGACAAAACAACAACAACTTTTATTTGTGCCTGCAATGCAGAGGCATCGAGCACAGTCAGATGCAAAACAGAGGAAGACGATGAAATAATTCCTTGCGTAAGAAAAACTTTCCCTGATCTTATTGAGGTAACAGTTGAGGGTGATGTTTGTGATGATGATGAAGCAAGACTGATGGCTTGCTTACAAATATGCATAGACAAAAACCTTCCATCTTCGAATGATATTAAAGATGCTGAAGAGAGGGCCAAAAAGTGCCAAGACGATGCTGAGGCAAAATGCAAGAAACGCTGGGATTTTATTTCTGTCTCTAGAACACCGGAAAAAGTTTCCAAAAGTGCGTCAATTAGGGGGGTAAGTGGGGCGTGGGTAGGAACCACAATCCCAGACAGACCAAGAGGATAAAAATTAATTTTATTCTTTTAATTCTTTCATTTTTTTTGTAACGTAAATCTTCTCGCCGCAATGCTGGCAGGTGAAAATTAAAGCTTCGGCGCCCATAACTTTTTTTCTTTTGAATGGGATTTGGCCTTCACCCTGTTTTTTGCATTTGGGGCAGGTGTATTTGGCAGAAGCTGTTAAAGTTTCTTCATACTCATTTTTTTCAATGACATGGCCGCATTCTGGGCAGACATATTCCTTGGCCCTGGTTTTAGGTTTGCCTGTTTTTGGGTCAAGCGGCTTGCCCATCTTGGCTTTATGACATTTAGGACAGTCATTTCTTTCGACCCAGCACATAACCTGGCCGTCATTGTCTAGAAATCTATTAGTGAAATAAACCAGTTCTTCCATATTAGTTGGTTCTTGCAAAGCCATAAGTATCACCTGAAGAACAGAAATTGATATATATTTAAAAAATCTTTGCATTTTAAAGTGATTTAAATGAAAGTATTCACAGAAAGTGATTTCAAGGCTGGCAAGATACCAGAAAAGGATATTTTCCCAAAAGCCCTGGATGATTTTGAAAAAAGCTGCGTTCTAAATAAGGACGGGACAATCAGAGACGGGGTTTACGGCGGTTTTTTATATGGCTCTTCAGCCCGGGGAGAAGCCAACTCAGCCAGTGATTTGGATTATTTTCTGGTTGTTAAGGGGGCCGGCCATTTATGGGAGATCAGAAGAGCAACACAGGAAGTTTATGATGATCATGGTGTGGTGGTCCAAAAAAGAGTCCTGACTCTGGAAGAAGCACAGAAAGGCCACCATTCCCTGCAAATTAATTTTTTCAACCATTTGCTGATGGCAAAAAAATCTTACGGGCACCACGGCCAGGATCCAATTGAAATTTTAAAATTAAATGATGAAGATATAAAAAAGGCAGTCAGGGAAACTTTATGCCATTATCTGGACAGATTGGTAACTGGTTATGTTTCTGATGTTGATGAAAAAAGCCATGCCCGGCTACTGGAAACAATTTTAAACAAGCCAATGTACTGCATGAGGGAGATGATTCAGTTTTCTTTGGAAGGGCCGATAGAAAAAGACGGCCAGTTTGTTGATGATTTTGAAGGAGTGAGGGATTTGTTTTTTGACTGCTATCCAAAAAGAGATTTGTTAAAAAAAATAATGGCAATAAAAAATTTGCGCCAGGAATATACGGGGCTGCTGGAAGAGCGACTCAAAAAAGGTTTTAACGGCGACCTGGAGAGCAGAAACAAAAAGATCGATGAAACAATTCTTTACAACCACAAAACAGCAGTGGAGATTGTCAAGGCCTGCCTTGGTTTAACTGCTGTTCTCAACTAGTCTTTTGATTTCTATAGAAATAGCCTGTTCATTAACTCTGATGTAACGCGGACATTCAGTGTATTCTAATTGGTTATTCTCGCAGTATTTTAAAATTTTATCTTTTTCTTTCTGGTCTTTGAATTTAATGACAACATTGATGCCTTTTTTATCGGGATAAATAATGTCCATGTCCTTGAGGTCTTCCAGAACTTTTTTTCTTTTTTCCAGGAGAAAATTCAGCCTGGTTTTGAGATTTTCAATTTTTTTGATAATTTCTTTGTTAAGACTGGCGTGCGGCTTCATCATTCTGTAAAAAACCTTGCCTTCATCAAAAAAAGTCTTGTTTTTGGCAGAGATAAAGCCGCCGTAATTATTGTCAATGATTTTCCATTTGCCAAAAGAACAGACCAGAATATCGGCGCAGTCGCCATTGCACCAGTCCAGTCCAAAAGAGCCGGAAATATCCATAACCACCGGGCAATTGGCTTTTTTGCAGATGTCATAAATCTGCTTGGCAGGCTGCTCAGCAAAATAGCCAGCTGGATTGGAATAAATAAAAGCAGTGCCGCTAGGGGCGTGTTTTTTCAGGTCTTCCAAATCAATGATGCCCTGATTGGTCTTGATTTCCTGGATTTGGACATCAAAAAGCTTGGGATAGCTCTGATAAGTCAGCCAG
>JAHWGZ010000025.1 GCA_019323755.1 Candidatus Woesearchaeota archaeon | reverse complement strand
TGTATGACAAAAGAGAGAAAAAGATTATTGAAATGGCAATTAATCGCAGCCGGACTGGCAGCGACATTATTGACACCTCTGCTTTGCTGGCTGAGGAGAAAAAATTATATGAAAATTTGGTCGGTGTTTTTGACAGATTCAGAATGGGAATTCTGCTGAACATGTTCCAGGGGCAGCTGCCGGCAGTGGCTGAGGGAAAAAAGATTATTGTTGAAGAGAAAAGAGTGACTGAAGAAAAGGAAAGCAATGTGGAAAAGGCAAGGATAAGAATTATTAATCCTGTTCCTAAATTTATCAATCCGATTGACGGCGGTTTTTTAGGGCCGTTTGAAAACGGCGTGGAAGTAGAATTGGAAAAAAGTCTGGCAGAACTTCTGGTAGAGAAGAAAAGGGCTGAATGGATGCCCTGAGGTGTGAAAATGACTTTTGATTTATGCAAAGAAGTTGGAAAAGATGTTTTGGCTGAGTTGATTGATTATTCCCGGGAATTGGGGTTAACATGGACTTTTGGCAAAGTAGTAACTTTGGAGCGCAGTGATTTGCTGTTAAAGATACATCAAGAACTCAAAAAGATTATTGGAGAACAGACAGGATTAAAACCAGAAGAACTCATACTAGATGGTTATATGCCCGGGGAGTCACCCAGAAATTATGAGATTTCTCTTCTAAGAGTTGTTGGATGCCGCAAAACACCATTCTATTCTTTAGGTCTGAATTTTGATGAAAAATCCGGCCTTGAAATCGCTGAGTTTGGTTTCCATACCGGCACTGCAACAGACAGAAAAAGCCGAAAAACTTTCCTTGAAGTAAGGAACAGCAGACAGGTAAAAATGAGAGAAAGAACTGACCAGCTCAGTGACAAATACCATATTTATTCCATGCATATTGACACCCTGGACTGCTTAAAAGATGAGCGTGAAAGGATTAGAGAAGTGAATAGATCATTGTATGAAAGAATAAATAAATCACCGCAGGCCTGAAAAAAATAATTATTCAGAAAATCTGTCCTGGATTAATGTTTAGGGAATCTTATCAATTTTTAGGTAGAAATAACAATTCTGCCGCAAATTATTAAAATGACCTGCAATAAAAAGCTTATGCAGCAATGAGATACAAACAGTTTCTGATTAAAGGTGATTTTGAAAGAAAATTGGGCATTCTTGGGGAAACCCACTGTTACAATAAAAAAGAGAGTGATTTTGCCAGGAAAATTGTTAAGGAATATAATATTCTTGCTGTGGAAGGCAGCAAAGATATCCCTTCTGCTGCATCACCCTTAGGTTGTGTGTCGATCTTATTGGCTCCTTCGATAATGGAATTTAGCGATGCGTTAGAAAGACCAGTATCAAATGAAACAGCTAAAGATATTGGTGAATCAGAACAAAAAAAAATTTACTATTTAGAACCCGGTATAAGTTACCAACTTTCGCTGTTTAAAATATTGGTTTTATTTGGTTTTGCTCTGGCTACAGTTCCATTTGTCCCTTGGATTTATTACTCAGTTAAAAAATATGGAAAAGAAATTGAAAAGGCAAATCCTCCCGCTTCAATTAAAAGGATAGTCAGATATATTTTTGATGCAGACAGGAGAGACAGACTCATGTCAAAAAATGCTCTTAAGGTATGGAATCATACAAAAGAAAATATGTTAATTGTTTGTGGATTAGAACATTTAGAAGGCATTGTTCAAAACTTACACCAGCACCTGTCTTTAAAAGAGGCAGAAAATTATGAATTTTTTTAATCAAAATTTTTTAAAATTAATGATTTGATTTATCTTTAATAAAGCAAAAAGCTTATAAACAACCTGCTTTTTTTAAGTGGAATCAACTCCATTCTCGATACCACAAATCACCTCGGTGATTTGGAGAGATTACTTAACATGACTGCTTGATATAGAAGTATCAAGCAAGATGCAGATTGATTATGCGAATTTTTTTTAAGTTTTGGTTCTAATAAGCGATACTTCAATTCCTGTTGATCCTGCAGGAGATTGCTGCTATCGGGATTCGACTAAGCCATGCAAGTCAGAGGGCCTCTTCGGAGGCACAGGCGAACTGCTCAGTAACACGTCAATAATCTGACCTTAGGTCTGGGAAAACCTTGGGAAACTGAGGCTAAACCCAGATAGGTGAAAGGTACTGGAATGTCCTTTCGCCCAACGGCAACGCATAAGGATGAGTTGGCGGCCGATTAGGCTGTTGGTAGTGTAAAGGACTACCAAACCTAAGATCGGTAGGGGCCTTGAGAGAGGGAGCCCCGAGAAGGACACTGAGACACGTGTCCTAGCCCTACGGGGTGCAGCAGGCGCGAAAACTCTACAATGTACGCAAGTACGATAGGGGAATCCCAAGTGCTCATGTTCTGCAT
>JAHWGZ010000024.1 GCA_019323755.1 Candidatus Woesearchaeota archaeon | reverse complement strand
ATAAAATTGGGCAAATCTCAATACCGTTGAGATTTCTTTAAACCTTGCCACTCTCCCATCATCAATATTGGTCCAGGTATTTCCAACAATTATTTCTTTTATCCCTTTGATGCCGGCCAATTTTTTCTGTGTCATTTCATTGTAAGGGCCGTTCAGCCAGGGATGGGTGATATAAACCAAGACTGCTTTAGGCTCGCCAATCCCTTCTTCCTTGCGAATATATTGTACTCTTCTCAGGCCGGTTGTAGCTTTTCCCAACGTCCCCCCTGTTTCAGAACCATCGTCGCATATCACCACATACTTATCTTCCAAAGATAGTCCCAGTGGCCACTCGGGTATTTCTATTCTAACTTTGCTTTCATCGTTCGGTTCAGTCCTTATCTTATCACATTTGATTACCCATGACTTGGACCAAAATGTATAATGTCTCACTTGCTCGGTAAATTCAACTGAACCTGCATCAGGACAAAGCCAGACTAAATTTGACCCGTCTGGTTTTATTTCATCAGCTATTGAGGATCTGTTTCTAATATAATGTGCTGCCAGTGGAGCTGGATTTAAAGAAATTAAAATTTCTTTTCCTTTTGCAATTAATTTTTCTTCCCATTGGGGGTCATTCCATTCTGGGTGATATTCATCAATTCCTAACCAGGCCCCACCATATATTTTATAAAGCTTTGTGCTGTGCATATGGACTGGAACTACTCTGCTTATTCCAGCTGTCTTGAAATGTTTGGCTTGTACTATGGCTGTTAAGGGTTGGCCTTTCATTTTATGCTCAGCCGACTTTTTTTTGGCTTTCTCTCTCTCTTTTACATCATGTGGGCCTCGGTCTTGTCTAGAATAATGCATATCCGGCGCCAAAAGCCAAACTTCTTCAGCCCCATTTCTCTTCAAAGTATCGGTTGCAATTAAAATTCTTCCAAACAAGTCTTGGGGTGTCCCCTTACTAGGGTTAGGTGAAGCCACTAAATAAACTCTTTTTCCTTCAATCGCTTCTGGCACTGCCACTGGGCAATATTCTCCACCAGTGAATTTTCTGGGGTTAAATACTAAATCATCAATCTTACTTTGGACGCCGCATAAACCCGCTAAGGTTCTGGCAAATTGGTTGTCAGAAGTAGCACTCGCAATCGCAAAACCATTCTGAACTAAGATTTCAAGACCATTGTCAATCTCAATCAAAACAAACACCTCTACATTAAAACCAAAAAACCATCATTTAAATAGTTTATTATTCTCAAGAAAACACATTACAGTCTCTTGACTTTCTCCACAATTGCCGTCGGTGCTGCTCCGCCGTGCCAGGTAAATCTAGGACGAACTTGAATTGGAAAAACTTTCTCATTCATGTCATCAAATACAATTGCTGAACCCTTTACCCCTGGTAAAATATTCAGTTTCTCTGCAATGCCTCCTCTAGTATAAGTCTGCGAAATCTGCTCCAAAGCTTCTACATCAATTTTAGCTGTCAAACGGTGAGAAATAACAGTATCGCTTTGTGTCATGACATCAGTATGGATTTTGCCTGGCTGCTGACTAGCCAAAATCAAACTAATGCCTGGCTGCCGTCCCTCGCGCAGTATCGTAATCAACGCATCAGAAGCAGTTGTCTTGCCTTCATGTGGCAGCATCTCATGTGCTTCATCAATTACTAGCCACACCAAAGGCTCTTCTAGTTTCTCTTTTGTCTCCTTTGCAAAATAATGCATGGCTACATCAATTGAAGAAAATTCCTCTTCTTTCCTGGCCACCATTCTTTCGTTAAATAATTTCTTTGAAATCAAGCCCACTACCAAGGATTTGATTGCCCAGCCCGAAGGCAAAGTTGCATAAGCACTCACATCCAAGACCGTGACTTGTCCGCCCTTGGCCAAATCTTTAAGTAGTGTCCCTTCTTTTGAAAAAATTCCCCAGTCTTCTGTTTTATGAAAATGTCCAATCACCACATTTTTCACATGTTCGTCAACTTTTTCAAATTTTTGAATCCAATCCATGATTTCTTGCAAAGAAAAATCACCCTGCTTGTCGCGCACCCCATGGACTGCCTGTGAAATTAATACCCCGGCTGGTGAATCTGGGTCAATGCCAAAAGTCATGCACCAGTCTTCTGGGTTTAAATCAGCTGGTTTAATTGCAAAAGGAGCATCAGTCGGAATTCCCTTTTTCTTGTAACCATCATAAAAACCAGAAGGTGTGAAAATTTTAACATCCAAAGGTATTGGCTCTAATCCCCATTCCTTTAACAGTTCCATATCTTTGTGATTTGGGTATTTCATTGTCCAATAAACACCCATGGTATCAAGCATAATCACACTCAAATTTTGCTTGATCTCAGGCGGCAGATTGGCAATGCCTTCTGCAATCACACCCATGGTGTAGCTTTTACCGCCGCCCCGTTTACCGCAGACAAAAACTACATGAGAGCTGGCTACATCTAAATAAACCTCATTAGCCAATGTACGGACCGCACCCATCTGAACATACTGCTTGCCGAGAAAAATTGTCCCTCTTTTTCCGTACTTTTCTATATCTTTTTTGCTTCTGCCGATTACTATCTCAAAAGCCATAAAAAAGAATTAAAGATAAAGAATATAAAAAGTTTGTGTCAAACAAACCCAGAAAAACTTGTTTTTCGCTGGTTTTGCTTAATCAAAGGTCTTCGTCAGTCACAATATTGATTCTGGTGACTACATTCCTGACTGCTCTGGTGTCTGAGCCCACTATATGCTGCACTTTGACTCTTTCTGCTGTCCTGATTAACTCCTGGTCCACTGCACCGTCTAAAATCACAGCATAAATACCAGAACTGACATTTCTGATGGTTGTGTTCAACTCAGTTGTTGGCACTTTGCCCATAACATTCAATGCTTCGTCTAGGATATAAGCGCCGCGAGTTCCCATCAAATCATCAAGAATTTCCTTGAATTTTTCCTTTTCTTTAATGTTTAATGTTCTCTCTATTTTTCTAATGGGTCTGGTTTCAATTTTCTTTAAGATCGGCTTTTTCCTGAAGTCATTTCTTTCATATCTCTTTTCTTGCACATTGCTCAAATCCAGTTTAGCTTGTTCAGCTGCAATTTTGCCTCTTAAAGCCTTGTGGATTTCTTTCTTGGTGATTTCTTCAACTTCTTTGCCGTCTGGTGCTTTGCAGACAAAGTCAATTTCAGCCACACCCAACAGTTCTTTAATGATTAAATCGCCGCCCCTGTCACCATCAACAAAAGCTGTTAATATCTTTTTGGTGCTCAATTCTTTGATTGTCTGCGGCACAGATGTTCCGTTGATTGAAATGCAGTTTTTAATGCCGTGCTTCAATAAATTCAAAACATCAGCTCTGCCTTCAACAACAATGACCTCATCAGAATCATCAATATTTGGGCCAGCTGGCAGTCTTTCTTTGCCGTATTCCTGAATTTCCATAACTCTGACTGATTGTGCTACTTCATCAGCTAATTCCTGTGAATCTGGCAGAGAATTCTCTGTCAAGTCCTTCAAAAGCTTCTTAGCCCTTTCAATGACAAAATTTCTCTTAGAAACCCTGACGTCTTCAATTTTGCTGACTTCAATTTTAGCATTGCACGGCCCGATTCTTTGGATAACTTCCAAAGCTGCGCCTACAATTGCTGTTTCTGACTTGTCTAAAGAACTTGGAATAGTGATTTCTCCTTGTGTTTTGCCAGAACTAGTGTTGACATTAACTTCAATTCTGCCGATTCGGCCGCTTCTCTGCAGTTCCCTTAATTCTAAATCACTGCCCAGCAGACCTTCGGTTTGTCCAAAAATCGCTCCAATCACATCAGGCCTGTCAACCACGCCCTCAATATCAATGCTAGAGTGAATAATGTATTTTGCTGAAACAGGGCTTATTTTACCCATTTTGATCCCCCCATATATGTGTCTATAGAACAAGCTAATTTTTCTTAGTTTATGTAATTCCTATTTAATTCAATGTAATTTTCGAATGAAATAAATTGAAAGTGATAATAACCTTAACTTGTCCTATTTTTTTATTGTGTTGAATAATAAATATGATTTTGAAGCCCGAAACTAACCCCCAAATTCATTGCCTGCTCATAATGAGCGCAACTCCATTGGGTAACTCTGTTGCGGGCTGTTTTAAATATCATATCCTATGGTCATATATAAATTTTGTCATTCAAACACTAGAGCTCAATCTAATTCTTTTCAATATTGAAATTTTAGTAAACCCTAGCAAGGGAGCCGAAACCCCCTTGCTGGGGAAAAAGAGGTGATTGAATATAAAGTGATTTGACCCCAGCAAACAAGTTTGCTGAGGTAAAATCGGAGGTGTTTAAACGATTAACTATTGACGAGTAGTACTAATATATAAAGGTTTCGGTTTTTTACTACTTTTCCAGAGTGAATATTTTAGCAAAAAACCTTTATAAACACCCCTGTTTTATACATACTTATGGCCAAGGAGAAATTTAAAACTTATGAAGGTGTCTTCGACAACTTCACCAACCGTACCTTATTTGAGCTAATTACCAAAGGTTACTTTGAAGGCCTGGAAAGCCCTATCTCTATTGGCAAAGAAAGCAATGTTTTTACTGCCATTAATAAGCAAGGCCAGCGTTTAATTGTTAAAATCTACCGCCTTGAAACCGCTGATTTTAACCAGATGTACAGCTATATCCAGACTGATCCTCGTTTTGCCGGCCTAAAAAAACAAAGAAGGAAAATTATTTTTGCCTGGTGCCAGAGAGAATACCGCAATCTTCTCAAGGTTCGTGAAGCCGGTGTTTCTGCTCCCCTGCCGCTTGCTTTCAAAAATAACATATTAGTTGAAGAATTCATCGGCAACCATAATCCTGCTTCTAAACTAACAACCCAATCACCCCAAAAACCCAAACTATTTTTTGACCTAGTAATCAAAAACATCAGAAAATTATACCAAAGCAACCTCACTCACGGCGATCTTTCTGGTTTTAATATCCTGAATCATAAAGAAAAACCAGTTTTCATTGATTTTTCCCATACCACAACCAAAGATAATCCTCGCTTCAAAGAACTCTTTGAACGCGACTTAAGGACAGTTGTCCAGTTTTTTAATAAAAAAGGTTTAAAAACAACCTATGAATCTGTTTTGAAAAAGGTCACCAAATGAAAGAATTCACTTATAATTTGAAAATACCCAAAGAACGCGTTGGTGTTCTGATTGGCAAGGACGGAGAAATTAAAAAAAAAATTGAAGATTCCACAGATACTTCCTTACAGATTGACTCTCAGGAAGGCGAAATTGTTATCTCTGCTGATGATGGCCTCAAACTTTATGATGCCAAAGAAGTTGTCCGTGCCATTGCCCGTGGTTTTAATCCTGAAATTGCTCTCCTTTTGCTCAAAACCGATTACATTCTTGAAATCATTGACATGCGCGAATTTGCCGGCAAATCCAAACCCACTTTAATGCGTCTCAAAGGCCGCGTCATTGGCCGGGAAGGCAAATCTAAACGGGAAATTGAAACTCTGACAGAAACACAGATTTCCATCTATGGCAAGACCATTGCCATTGTCGGCCGGGTTGAAGATGTTCCTAACGCTAGAAAAGCAGTTGAAAATCTTCTTCAAGGTGCTACTCACGCTTCTGTTTTCAAATTTTTAGAGAAAATGAGAAGGCAGAAACATATGGATAAATTTGAGGAATAAAAAGTTTTATAAACATTACATTTTTCTCAAAAACTCATGGCTAACGGTCAAGTTCACGCAAAAGAATTAGCTAAAAAACAAAGAGAAATTTCTGTGGCTGAATTTTTTGAAAAAAACCGCCACCTTTTAGGATTTGATAATCCTAGAAAATCGCTCTTGACTACTATCAAAGAAGCAGTGGATAATTCATTGGACGCAGCAGAAGAAGCCCGTATTCTTCCTGAAATCAATGTTGAAATTTTACAGCTTTCAGAAACCCGTTTCAAAATCACTATTGAAGATAATGGGCCAGGTATTGTCAAGGCTCAAATTCCCAAGATTTTTGCAAAACTTCTTTACGGTTCCAAATTCCACAAGCTTTCCCAATCACGCGGCCAGCAGGGCATTGGTATCTCAGCTGCAGTTTTATATGCACAATTAACCACTGGGAAACCAACTGTCATCACTTCTAAAACAGATCCCACTAAAAAAGCCCACCAATTCACTCTTAAAATTAATACCCAAACCAACGAACCTCAAATCATCAAAGACGATGAGATTGATTGGTCTAACAAAGAACACGGCATTAAAATTGAAATGGAGTTAGAAGGTTCTTATTTTAAAGGTAAACAGTCAGTTGATGAGTATATCAAAGAAACTGCCATTACCAATCCCCATACCACTATCATTTACACTAATCCCATTCCAGAACAAATTATTTTTGCTAGAGCTACTGAAGAATTGCCTGCAGAAGCCAAGGAAATCAAACCACATCCTTATGGTGTCGAACTTGGCATGCTTATCAAAATGCTCCAAACCACTAAAGCCCGCACCTTACAATCCTTTTTACAGCAAGACTTTTCCAGGGTTGGTCCAGGCACTGCCAAAGAAATCTGTGAGAACGCTAAATTACTTCCTAATTCAAAACCAAAATCAATTTCCAGAGACATGGCTGAACAGCTTTACAAAGGCATCCAAGCCACTAAGATTATTTCACCCCCCACCAATTGCCTTTCACCCATTGGTGCAGAACTTTTAGAAAAAGGTTTGAGAAAAGAAATCAATGCTGAATTTTATTGTTCTGTTACCAGGCCGCCGTCTGTTTACCGCGGCAATCCTTTTTTAGTTGAAGTTGGCCTGGCTTATGGCGGAGAACAAGACAAAGAAGATACTATTCGTTTGCTCAGATATGCTAACCGGGTTCCTTTGATTTATCAGCCCGGTGCTTGTGCTATTACCCAGGCAGTCCAGCAGATTGCCTGGAATCCTTATGGTTTATCGCAGTCAAAACGTTCCTTGCCAGCGGGTCCAGTTACTTTAGTTGTTCACATGGCGTCTGTCTGGGTGCCCTTTACTTCAGAGTCAAAAGAAGCCATTGCCCATTATCCCGAAATCATGAAAGAAATCAAATTAGCTGTCAGGGAATGCGGCCGCAAACTTGGTCTCTTTATCAACAAAAAAAGAAGAATCCATGCTGAATCAAAAAAACGTTCTTACATCGAAACCTATATTCCTTATATTTCAGAAGCTCTGCATGAATTAATTGGCATCAATAAAACAGACAAAGAAAAAGTAGAAAAATTATTGAGGCAAATTTTAGAAAAACACCGCGGCAAGCTGGAAAAAATAGAAATTGACAATCCTGATTATGATGAAGAAATCGCCAATATCGGCAAAGAAGAAAAAGAAACTCAAACAACTTTGGATGAAGAATAAAAATATGAATATTGCAACCAAGATCAAGGAAATCGGAGAAAAAGTCTACCGGACTATCTTAAAGAAAAAACAGCCTGAATTAAAGATGCCTCTCCGCTCTCTAACTAATGTTAAATATGATCCTAAAGATGGTTATTTTGAATTAATCGGCAAGATGAAAGAAAGAACTTTGACTGCCTCGACTGTCAAAACATTTGCCCAGACTCTTAAGATGATGGCCTTTTCCAAGGATGTTGTCAGCAAAGATGACATTGCCACTAAAAGAGAAGCTTATTATGTTTCTAAAAATTGGGGCGAAGCTCGTTTCAAAGAACAGGGAGAATCAGATATGGTTATGGATGACGTTGAAGCTATGATGCTTGTCAATCGTGAACAGTTGGGGTTTATCCCAGAAGAAAAAGGCGGAGAAATCGCCGGCAAATTAATTGTCATTGACAAAGATTCTGAAACTAAAAAATCCCTGAGAATTGACTGCACCAAATTTGGCAGTGGTGCTTATTCTATCCCCAGCTCAGTCGAACATCTTAAATTTGAAACTGATGCCAAATTCATCTTAGCTATTGAAACAGCAGGTATGTTTCAAAGATTAGTAAAACACAAATACTGGAAAAAGGCCAATTGCATCTTAGTCTCTATGGGTGGAGTTCCTACTCGTGCCTGTAGAAGATTTATTAGAAGGTTGTCAGACGCTAAAAAAATCCCAGTCTATGTTTTTACAGACGGCGACCCTTATGGTTTTGGTTCTATCTATAGGACTTTAAAAGTTGGTTCTGGCAATGCTGCTCACATCAATGAATTTTTCTGCGTACCAAAAGCAAAATTCATCGGCATCACACCGCAGGACATTATTGATTATAAATTACCCACCCACCCTTTGAAAGATGTGGATATCAAAAAAATCAAGGACCTTGTCAAAAACGACCCTTTTATCCAGCACCACCGGGAATGGCAAAAAGCTTTGAAGCAGATGTATAAAATGAAAGTCCGTGCAGAACAGCAGGCCCTGGCTAAATGGGGTTTGAATTATGTTATTGACAAATATCTGCCCCAGAAATTAAAGAATACTAAATCATGGCTGCCTTGAAAATAAAAACACAAAAATTAGAACAATATCATCACTCCGAAAAAGGAGACTCTTTTCTTGTTAATAACAAAGGATTATCTGATATTTCTATTCTCAAAAGAAATAAAGGCTCTGTCAGCGGCCGACATTATCACCTAGGCAAAACCAAATCTAAAAACCCAGAAAGATTTGTTCTTCTTTCAGGCAAAATCAAACTCTATATTGAAGATGTCAAAACCAAAGAATCTCAAACATTGATTATTGAAGAAAACACCTATTTTGAAATTCCCCCTTATGTTTACCACGAAGTCAAAGCTTTAACAGATTTTATTGCTTTAGAATTCAATATCTCTAACAAAGACCAAAAAGATGTTGTTGAAGGCAAGGATTTACCAAAACATATTTAAACTCAATTCTAATTTTTTCACGTTAAGGACCCGTAGCCTAGCCTGGATAAGGCGTCAGCCTTCTAAGCTGAAGATCGGGGGTTCAAAATGGACTTATGTCCATGAAAGTCCCCTCGGGTCCGTTGCGCGGGTGCCCAAGCGGCCTAAGGGGTCCGCCTGCAGAGCGGATATTCATGGGTTCGAATCCCATTCCGCGCTTTTTTAAAATGAATATTGAAATTGAAATCTGCGTCAAATTAGAAAATTTTGATGAAGTCAGACCAAAGCTAGAAAAAATTGGCAAATTTGTCAAAAAAATTCACCAGATAGACACTTACCTGAATCATCCTCAACGGGATTTCATGGCTTCTGAAAAACCATGTGAATTCTTAAGAATCAGAAATAATAACAATGAAAGTTTTTCTTTTGATTATCACTATTGCCACCGCAAAGAAGACCATTCTAAGTCTCATACAGCAGAATTAGAAATTTCCATCAGCGACCCGGCGATTCTTAAAAAAATATTAGAATCATTGAATTTTAAGGAAATCGCAACTGTCGACAAGACCAGGGAAGTCTGGGACTGCGGCGATTTTGAAGTGGTTTTAGATTATGTTGGAGAATTGGGTTATTTTATGGAAATTGAAGCTAAAAAAGATCTTGGCGGCATCGATAAAACTACTGCGGCCTGCCATACATTTTTAAAAGAACTAAATATCCAGCACTTAGGTTTCAGCACTCAAGGCTATTTAAGTTCGCTTTTGGAAAAAAGAAAATGATTCAAAAAATCCTTATCACTAAAACCGGCAAAGATTTCTTTGTCAAAGACTTGAACCAGGATTTTCATACAGAATTCGGCTTTGTTAAAAAATCTGATTTAAAAAAATCAAACACCACTGTCAAAACTAATAAAAATCAAGAGATGTATATTCTTGAACCTTCTTTTGTTGACAGTTTCAAAAAAATAAAACGCGGACCTCAAATAATTCTACCTAAAGATATTGGCACTATTATCACAGAAACCGGCATCAACAAAGATTCAATTGTTTTAGATGCTGGTGGCGGTTCTGGTTCGCTCTCATGCTTTCTCGCCAACATCGTCAAAAAAGTCTATTGCTATGAAATCAGAAAAGATTTTATTAAAATCATTAAAGAAAACATCAATCTACTCAATTTAAAGAACATCACCATCAAAAATAAAGATGTTTCCAAAAACATCACAGAAAAAAACCTCAACCTTATCACTTTAGACCTGCCAGAACCTTGGCACGTTATTCCTCAAGCAGAAAAATCATTAAAACCAGGTGCTTTTCTTATTGCCTACCTTCCTACTATCACTCAAGTCACCCAATTTGTCGAACAAATCAAATCATCAAAAAAACTTTTCTACCTCAAAACCTTGGAAAACATTCAAAGAAACTGGGTCATTAATCAGAAAATTGTCAGGCCAGAATCACAGATGATTGGTCATACTGGATTTATTATCATTGCAAGAAAAGTAATCAAATAGAATAAGGCTTCATCTCTTTGTCTAATTTCTTAGCTAAATCCAACTTAAATCTGCTCTCAGCGTAAATTGTATACAAGACATCTCCTTTTTTGACTCTTTGTCCGGCTTTCTTGACCAAATAAGCTCCAGCTGTTTTGTCGCTTGGTGCCCCGGCAATCCTGGCCACTTTAGAAATCGCTCCGTTATTAATTTCATTGACCAAACCACCTTTCTTAGCTTTCACATCAAAATGATACTTAGCTAAACCATATTTTTTCTTTTCAGCTCCCTGCGCCCTGATAATTTCCTTCATTTTCTTCAGGGCTTTGCCGCTTTCCAAAATTTTCTTGGCTTTCATATAACCATCTTTAAAACCAGCCATCTCCAATAATTTCCCAGACATCATCAATGACTTTTCTTTTAAATCAGCTGGTCCTTTTTTATCATTCTCTAAAATCCACATCACATCCCTTGCCTCTAAATAAGGGCCAATTCCTTTGCCAATTGGCTGGTTTCCATCGGTTATAATCACTTCCACTTTCATACCCAATTCCTTGCCCAGCAATTCAAACATTTCTTTGAGATGAACTGCTTCCTGCTGTGTTCGAACTTTAGCACTCTTGCCTTTAGGAATATCAATCAAAACTCTGTCAGCGCCAACAGAAGCTTTCTTAGCCATTACTGAAGCTAATAATTGCCCTTCAGCGTCAATTGAAAGAGGACTTTCCACATGAATAATCTTGTCATCAGCTGGCGCTAAATTGATTGCTCCTCCCCAAACCATGCATGCACCAACCTTGTGGACCACTTCCTTCATTTTCTTTACATTTAAATCAACTTTACACAAGGTTTCCATAGTATCAGCTGTTCCAGCCGGAGAAGTAATTGACCGTGAAGAACTTTTTGGGAACTTCAAACCTGCTGCTGCGCAAATCGGCACCACCAGCATTGTTGTCCTGTTGCCGGCCACACCACCAATCGAATGCTTGTCATAAGCATTGCCTCTAAAATTAATTTTAATGCCGGTTTCCACCATAGCTTTGGTCAAAGAAACAATTTCTTTGATGGTCATGCCTTCTGCAAAACCAGCTGCCACAAAATATGTTTTTTCAATGGCCGTCAGCCGGTCATGGACAATATCATCAACAATTTTATGAATTTCCTGATAATCCAATTCCTTGCCGTAAAGTTTTTTCTTGATATAAGCAATTGATTTTGGTTTGGGTGTCAAATCCAAATCAATTTGATCTTTCTCCTTTGCTTTTAACGCATCCAAAACCTCTTCAAATAAACCCGCTCTGCCTTCTGGCACAGCTTTGTCACTTTCAGAAATATTGATGTTAGCAATCACCGTCCTTTTGCCTTTCTTAATTTTAACACGGTCATCATGATGCAAATCCAGTTTCTCAGCATCTTTTGTATTAATTACAGCAATTAAAATACCTCCAGAAGCAATATCCATGTCTTTGACTTTGAATTTCATTTGACCTCTTTTCTAGAATTAAATTTTTATTGTTTATAAAACTTACTTGACCTTATCCTTCATCACAATCTCGCCCGGTAAAGTCCCAACTTTTGGCCATAATTTCCTGCCAGGATAAATCTGAGTATTAGTGCCAGTATGCACTCCATCACCAATAATTGTTCCCATTTTCCTGCGGCCAGTGTCAATCAGTTCTTTCCGAACCATCATCCTAACATTTTTATTGTCATGTCTTAAATTAGCTGCAATTGTTCCAGCCCCAAAATTAACTTTCTCTCCTACAACTGAGTCGCCAAAATAAGATAAGTGCCCAATAGAAACATTATCAAATAAAACACAGTTTTTCACTTCAACTGCATTGCCAACTTTACAGTTATCGCCTAATGTAGTCGAAGGCCGAATATAACAATTTGGTCCAATTTTACAGTTTTTACCAATTACCACCGGCCCTTCAATATAAGAACCACTCCTAATCACAGTTCCTTTACCCACTTTAACTGCACCCTTAACTTGAGCGCCCCTTTCTACTTTACCTAAAATCTTCCTCTTAATTTTCCGTAAGAAAAACTCATTGGCCTCTAAAATATGCCAGGGATAACCAATCGGCAGCCAGTAGTCAGCAACAACTTCAAAATTAACTTCTTTGTTATCCTTAATCAAATGTAAGATGTAATCAGTTATTTCATATTCATTCCGTTTGGACTTTTTCAGTTTATAATTAAAAACTCCAGTGTCAAAAATATAAATCCCTATATTGGCCCACCTGGATTCGACTGTCCTTGACTTTTCAATAAAATCAGCCACTTTTCTGTTCTTAACAGTAAAAATTCCCCATTTTTCAGGTGATTTAACCTTGGCACCCATCACACAATAATCATACTTCAGACATCTCTTGATATCCTTAACAGAATAAAAATCATCACCGTTCAAAACAATAAACTTGTCTTTTAATTTCTTCGCACACAGCATCAACGCCCCGCCCGGACCGTTCTGCTCGCGTTGCCAGACATAAGAAATCTTCATTCCCTTAAAAGAATCACCAATTTTCTTCCGGATCATCTCGCCTTTGTAGCCAACCACAATCAAAACTTCATTAACCAAACCCACTAACTGTTCTAAATTATGTTCAATCATTGTTTGCCCAGCCACTTCTAAAAGAACTTTGGGCCTAGTCAAAGTCAGGGGCTCCATCCGGGTTCCTTTACCAGCCGCTAGAATTACCGCTTGCATTTTCGGTTTCCTTCTTAACTTCATGAGCAATCTCTTCAGCATAGTTTCTTATCTCCGCTTCATCTTCACCTTCAACCATTATCCTTAATATATTTTGCGTCCCAGAATACCTAATTAACAGTCTGCCCCGGCCAGATAATCTGCCGTTTAATTCTTTAACCTTTACCTGCAAACCAGGCATTTCTTCAAACGGTTTTTTCTCATTAACTTCAACATTTAAAATCACTTGCGGAAACATTTCCATGCAGCAAGACAGTTCAGACAATTTTTTGCCTGTTTTTTTCATGATTCTTAAAATTTGCAAAGCCGAAATTGTCCCGTCACCAGTAGTTGTATGGTCTAAAAAAATAATATGCCCTGATTGCTCGCCCCCCAAATTATAACCTTGTTGCCTCATTTCCTCAACCACATACCTGTCTCCGTTCTTGACTCTGATTACCTGGCCGCCAGCTTCTT
>JAHWGZ010000003.1 GCA_019323755.1 Candidatus Woesearchaeota archaeon | reverse complement strand
TTAATCAAAGAAACAACCCCGGCTGTCATCAATATCTCTCGCTTCTGGCCCAGGGAAAAAACCAAAGCCGCCAAGATGGAAAACCAGATTCACGGCCAGGAAACCAAAAAACGCTCCCAATTATTGACAGACATCTACCACAACATCGCCAGGATGCAGAATGAGCGCTGGTTAAATTGGCAAGGCACAGCCCTCATAGATGAAATTGGCAAAGACAACTCTTTTGTCGCCAGAAATTACACCTACAAACCGGTTATTCTTAAAGGAAATTATAGTTTAGGGGAAACAGTTCAGGTCAGAATCAAAAAAGCCACTTCTTTTGATTTAAGAGCTTAATTTAATAAACTTTTTAAATGAAAAAATAACTTTCTTGTTTATGTATCCAAAAACAGCCATTATTCTTGCTGGTGGAATCGGAGAGCGTTTAAGACCATTGACAGACACTACACCCAAACCTTTGCTCCCAATCCGAGGCAAGCCCATTCTTCAATATGCTATTGAAAACCTTAAAAAATATAATATTACCCACATTATACTCGCTGTCAGCCACCATGCTGACAAAATTAAAGATTATTTTAAAGACGGCTCTGAATTGGGAGTAAAAATAACTTATTCTCTTGAAGAAACACCCTTGGGAACAGGTGGTGCAGTCAAACAAGCCAGCAGTGACATCAAAGAGCCATTTATTCTTGCTTGGGGAGACAATCTTATGGATATCAACTGGGATGAAATGATTAAATCCCACCAAAAAAACCAGGCCCAGTTAACTATTGCCTTGACACCAAGAGAAGATGTTGAAAACTTTGGCGCTGCTTTATTAGAAGGAGAAAAAATCATTAAGTTTGTAGAAAAGCCAAAAAGAGAAGAAGCCCCTTCAAATTTAATTAATGCCGGCGCTTTTATCATCAATCCCGCTATTTTAAATATCCTGCCAGGGGGCAAGTCCTCGCTCGAATATGATTGCTTTGAAAAACTCAAAGAAGATGTTTATGCCCACCGACATCCGGGACAGTGGTTTCCCACCGACAATTTGGAAAAATACCAAACTGCTCAAAATAATTGGAAAGGTTTAAAATAATTCAAACTAATCTAATCTAAAAATGGGTGAAATTTTCAAGGCTTATGACATCCGCGGTATCTACCCGGATGAATTGAATGAAGAAATAGTTGAAAAGATTGCCAAAGCTTTTGTTCTCAAAACCAAAACAAAAAAAATTGTTGTTGGCCATGATCAAAGACCCCATTCTCCCAAACTTCTTAAGGTTTTAATCAAAACCCTCATTGAATCAGGCGCTGATGTTATCGACATTGGTCTTTCCACCACACCTATGTTTTATTTTGCTGTGGCTTATCTTAAAGCAGAATCCGGTTTAATGGTCACTGCTTCTCATAATCCAGCCAAATACAACGGCCTTAAGATGACTTTGCATGAGGCTATTCCTGTTGGTGATAAAGACATCCAGGAAATAAAACATTTGGTTGAAAAAAATCAATTTCCAAAAGCAGCCAAACCAGGAAAAGTAATCAAGCAGGACATTTTTCAGGATTATCAAAATAAAATTCTCTCCTTTGCTCAAGTTAAAAAACCATTGAAAATAGTTATTGACACCGGCAATGGCATGTGCGGTTTTACTGTACCTAAAATTTTCAAAGAACTTCCTCTTAAAACAACCTACATTTACCAGGAAATTGACTTAAGTTTCCCAAACCACGAAGCTAATCCTTTAAAATTTGAAACTCTAAAAGATCTTCAAGCCGAGGTCAAAAAACAAAAAGCAGACCTTGGCCTGGCTTTTGACGGTGACGGCGACCGGGTTGGTTTTGTTGATGAAAAAGGAAATATTATTCCTATGGATTTAGTTACTGCTTTAATTGCTGAGCAGCTCCCCAGACAAAAAATTGTTTATGACGTTCGCTCCAGCAAGATTGTTAAAGAAACCATTGAAAAAATTAAAGGAAAACCAGTTCCCAGCAGAGTTGGCCATTATTTTATCAAAAAACTGATGCGTCAAAAAGATGTTATTTTTGGCGGCGAAGTCAGCGGCCACTATTATTTTAAAGAACTGGCTTATACTGATTCAGCTGTTCTCGCAGCCATCAAAGTTATGAATACTCTTTCCCAATCCAGCAAAACTTTTTCAGAGATTATAAAAAAATACCAGAAATACCATAAAATCAATGAAACCAATTTTGAAATCAAAGACAAAGATTCAAAAATCAAGGAAATTGAAAAAAAATACAAAAACGGCAAAATCTCTTATCTTGACGGCCTTACCATTGAATTCAAAGACTGGTGGTTTAATCTCAGGAAAAGCAACACTGAACCTTTGCTAAGACTCAACCTTGAAGCTGATTCTGAAGGGCTTATGAAAGAGAAAACCAAAGAACTTTCCAAAGCTATTAAGCAATAAATTTAAATACTATTTTTATTTATTTAACTAAACCATGGCAAAAAAAGGATTGATTTTAACACTATTTGTTCTAGCTTTGTTTTTATTTTCTTGCGCAGCTCCTGAGTCAACCACTGAAGATTCTACAGTTGTTGTTGAACCAACCACTACCTCAGATAGCGGCAGAATTACTGCCCCAGAAACTACGCCGACTACAACAGCACCAACCCAGGCAATGACTAAAGAAGTCAAAGAACTGCTTGAAAAACACAAAACCATCACTTCAGTTAATTATAATGAAGACAGCGGCACTTATGATGCCCGTGAAGTCTGGATCAAAGGCAGCCTTATCAAGAAAACAGCCAGACTGCCCCGCACCTATGATAATCCTGCAGAAAATTATGATACTGTTTATATTGACCGCAGCCAGCAGAAAGCCTATGGCTATTGCACTTCTTTAGATGTTGCCAAATGCCCTGCTGAATATAGGGGTTTTGCTTATGAGCTTAGTTACAGTGAACATAATATTTTAACTCCTTTTGATATCTACAAAGATGTTGATTATGCAGAAAAAACAGGCACCAGCACTGTTGATAACCGCAAATCAACTATTATTCAATACACTAATAAAGACGGCAATAAAGAAAAACTTTTCATTGACAATTATTTTGGCTTTATTTTAAAACAGGAAATTTATGACAGCAATGATGAAATCCTTGAAAAGCACACCTTTACTCAGGTTGCTTTTGATAATCTCAAAGATCAAGACGTCAACCTTCCGGAAGGCGTTGAAATTCAATGATAGGAGGTCATGAAAAATGAGAAAAATATTAGTTGCTTTGTTGGCAATTGCCTTAATGGTTCTGGCTGTTGCTTGTATGGCTCCTGAAGAAGAAGCTGGACCAATCGGTGAAGCTCCTGTAGCAGAGCCTGTTGTGCCAATAGAACCAGTAACAGTCCCTGTTGCTGAATTAGAACTGCTTGCTGACGTTGTCTGTGCTAATCAGATAATTAGTGCTGTGATTACTAACAACGGAGAAGAAGCTTGGACCTTAAATGATGACATCAAAGTCATTTTAAACGGCGGCTGGGATAAAGAGCCAGGTTGCGACAAAGAAACAATTGAACCAGGTGAAAATATGGCCTGTAATGCAATTGATTTCCCAATTGTCCAGATTCCAGGCAAGAAAAACGTTCTTGTTGTTGTTGCTGACGGCAGTAGAGCCACAGTAGAAGTTTATTGCCAAGAAGCAGCAGCTGCAGAAGAATAAATTTAGATTTCTTTTTTTTCTTTATTTTTTCTTAAAAACCTCAGAATCATTCAGCACTTTTTTCACATAATCATGCAGGTCTCCCTCAGCTTCGTCAACCCACCTATAACCAGAGCTTGTATTGTCTAGCTTGATTTTCAGACCTTCTTCAGGCCGTACAAGAAAATTAACGCTGACTGCATGCACTCCGCCTCCAAAAGGCCCGTTTTCCCACATGACTTCATAAACCCCAAATTTTTTTTCTATGGAAACAGCCAAGCCAGTCTCTTCCAAAACTTTTCTTTTTACTGCCTCTTCAAGTTTTTCATTTTTTAATATTCTGCCGCCAGGCAGCCACCACTGGTCTTTGCAAGGTTCTTCAGTACGATAAACCAGCAAAACTTTTTTATCATGATGGACTACTGCGTCTACACAACAGATTGGCATATTTTCAATTATTTTTTTGTACAAATCATTTGGTATCCTTTGCATGGCCAACTCAAATCTGTGAGGGTTATTTAAATTTTATTGCTCCTAACCGCAATCTTTATAAACCCCCCATTCATTTTTACACTCTGAGAGAGAAGAAAAGACGAAAAAGGCAATCACGTCTTCTCCATATATAGAAAATGCCTTTATTACCAAGTTTAAAAGAAAAGAAACGTTATGTGGCTTTTGAAGTCATTTCAAAAGAGAAATTTAGCTTCAATCAAGTCAAGAAAGCAGTAGACGAAGCCCTTTTAAAATACATTGGTTTGCTGGGCGCTGGCAAAGCCGGCATGCAAATATTGCCTGAAAAATATAATCAAAACAGGGGTTTAATCAGAATTAACCATAAATTTACAGATTATTTAAAAGCTTCTTTTGCTTTAATCAGTAAGATAAACAATCAAAAAGTCGTGGTTCGCTCTTTAGGAACCAGCGGCATTTTAAAAAAAGCCGAACATAAATACCTTAGAGGTGAATAAAAAAATGAAATTACCGCAAAGAATGGGTTATGACCGCTCTATTACTATGTTTTCTCCAGACGGTCGTCTATTGCAAGTTGAATATGCTAAAAAAACCGTTAGACAAGGCTCAACAGCCATTGGCATTGTCTGTAAAGACGGCATTGTCTTGGTTTCAGACAAAAGAATTGTCGGCAAACTGGTTGTGCCTGAAGCAGTTGAAAAAACTTTTCAGATTGATGAACATATTGCTGCTACAGCTTCTGGGATTATTTCAGACGCCCGCGTTTTGATTGAAAGAGCCCAGGTTAAAGCTCAGCAGCACCGGGTTACTTATGATTCAAGAATTGACATCCTTGACATTGTCAAGGACATGTGCTCTTTAAAGCAGATTTGCACTCAAAGTGCTGGTTTAAGGCCTTTTGGTGTCTCTTTACTGGTTGCTGGAGTTGACAGCGATAATGAGCCTAAATTATTCATGACTGATCCAACAGGAATTTTTTTCCGCTACAAAGCCGCAGTTATTGGTGAAGGTGAAGTTGAAATTGAAAAAACACTTCAGAAAAAATACAAGCCCACCATGACTATTGAAGAAGGCATTGCTGCTGCCATTGAATCTCTTAAAGAATTTTTAAACGCAGATTTTAGCCTGGAAAGGCTGGATATTGCTTATATCACAGTCAAGGACAAGAAATTCAGAAAAGCCAGCAAAGAAAATCTTAAAAATGTTTTGTCAAGGGTAAAATAAAATGGAAATGGATTTTGGCAGCAAAGAAAGAGTTCATCTTAACTTAGCTATCTTTAAAAAAGGCGGTGAGCGTTTTGAAATTGCTGTTGAACCAGAATTAGCTCTAAAATTCAAGCGCGGAGAAAAGATTGACATCAGGGAAATAGTTCATTCAGACAAAATTTTCTCAGATGTTCAAAAGGGGCTCCTGGCTTCTGAACATCGTTTAAAAGATGTTTTTAAGACAACCGACCCTTACCAAATCGCAGAGATCATGATTAAAGAGGGTGAAATTCAGTTAACTGCTGAATACCGGGCCAAGTTAAGGGAGCAAAAAAGAAAAAAAATAATCAACCTCATTCAAAAATATGGTGTTGATCCCAGAACCAAGGCCCCGCACACCCTTCAAAGAATAGAAGCTGCTTTTGAAGAAGCTAAAATTAAAGTTGACGAGCATCAAAGAGCAGAAGACCAGGTTAAAGAAATTTTAGACAAATTAAAACCTATTCTGCCCATTAGCTTTGAAAAAAAGCAGATTAGACTTAATATTCCGGCCCAGACAGCTGCCAAATGTTATTCAACTGTCAAGAATCTTGGCACCATTCTCAAAGAAGAATGGAAAAATGACGGCAGCTGGGAAGTTCTTGTTGAAATTCCTGGGGGCTTGGAAACAGAACTTTACGATAAACTAAATTCAATAACTCACGGTCAGATGACTGCAGAAGTTATGAAATAAAGGTGAAATAAAATGAGTAATGTATTAGTTAAAGAAAAAGAAATTGTTGTTCCTGGAGAGGCCTTAGCAGAAGGCATGGACTATTTGCCAGGCTCAGGAACCTACAGACTCAATGATAAAATCATTGCAAAAAAACTTGGTCTTGTTAATGTCAGTGGACGGGCCATCAAATTAGTTCCTTTATCAGGACGCTATTTGCCAAAATACGGCGATAAAATTATTGCCCAGGTGACTGACATCACTATGAACGGCTGGATTGTTGATATTAATTCAGCTTACTCAGCTTTCCTGAGTATGCGCGATGCTTCTGCCCGTTTTATCAGAAAAGGAGAAGACCTGACTAAAATCTATGATGTTGGCGATTATATCCGGGCCAAGGTCATCAAAGTCACTTCCCAGAACCTGGTTGACCTGACTATGAAAGAGCCGGGCCTCAACAAACTTAGAAGCGGCCGGATTATTGAAATAAATCCTCACAAAGTTCCGAGAGTTATCGGCAAAGAAGGCAGTATGGTTTCTTTGATTAAAACCAAAACCAACTGCAATATCATTGTCGGGCAAAACGGAAGAGTCTGGATTAATTCTGAAAATCTTGACAGCGAATTGATTGCTGAAAAAGCCATCAAGAAAATTGAAAAAGAAGCCCATCTAGAAGGCTTGACAGAACGCATTGAAAAATTCCTAGACAAATCAACAGGTGGTTCAAAATGACTTACAAGAAAAGATTCGACGGAAGAAAATGGGAAGAAACCCGACCCATAAAAGCTCAAGCCGGTGTTATTCCTAATGCTGATGGCTCAGCTTTTTTTCAAATTGGCCAAACCACTGCTTATGCAGCTGTTTACGGCCCAAGGGAACTGCATCCAAAATTCCTGCAGAATCCAAAAAAAGGCCTTTTGCGATGTTTTTACAACATGATGCCTTTTTCAGGCATGGGCGACCGCGTCAGACCAGGAACCAGCCGGCGTTCAAAAGAAATCTCAATGGTCATGCAAAAAGCATTGGAGCCAGTTGTTGACTTGTCAGAATGGCCTAATGCTGTTGTTGATGTCTTTGTTGAACTGCCTGAAACAGACGCAGGCTCAAGATGCGCAGCTATTTGCGCAGCTGCCATTGCTTTGGCAGACGCAGGCATCACCATGAAAGACATGGTCAGTGCTGTTGCTGTTGGCATTATTGATGACCAGGTCCTTGCTGATTTGGATTATCAGGAAGAAGCCTATGAAGACGGCCCAGTCGCTGATATTCCTGTAGCTATTCTTCACAATACTCAGGAAGTTTCCCTTCTCCAGATGGATGGTGAAATTTCCCATGAGAATTTGATCAAAGCTCTTGAATTAGCCAAGAAAGTTACAGCTGACATCTATGAACTGCAGAAAAAAGCATTGAAAGAACGATTCACCCAGGGTGATAAAAATGGATAAAGAACTTAAAGCTCACATCAAAGAATTTCTGGCTCAAGACAAACGCTTAGACAGCAGAAAGCTGGATGAATACAGAGAACCAATCAAAGTTGACTATGGTATTTCCAAGACAGCTGAAGGTTCAGCCCGGGTCCAGATTGGCGAGACAGTTGTTTTAGCTGGCGTCAAGTTAAGCATTGAAAAACCCTATCCAGATACTCCTGACCAAGGGGGCATCATGGTCAATGTTGAACTCCTGCCTTTGTCAAGTCCGGAATTTGAACCAGGTCCGCCTGGTATTTTGGCTGTTGAACTGTCAAGAGTTGTTGACCGCGGCATTAGAGAAGCCAAGGCTATTGATGTCAAGAAACTTTGCATTGAAAAAGGCGAAAAAGCCTGGACAGTCAGCATTGACATTTGTCCTATCAACGATGCAGGCAATCTTTTTGACGCTGCTGGCTTAGCTGCTTTAGCTGCTCTTAAAGACGCTAAATTCCCTAAATATGAAAACGACGAAATTGACTACAAGACCCGCACCAACAAAAAGCTTCCTTTAAGCCAGGAACCGATTCCAGTCACTATTATCAAGATTGGCAGCAAGTTCCTTGTTGATCCAACTGGCCAGGAAGAAAAGGTCTTTGACGCTCGTTTGACTGTTTCCACAACTCCAGACGGCACTATCTCTGCTTTGCAAAAAGGCGGCGATGAAACCCTGACCATCACTGAAATTGATGACATGGTCAAAATTGCCCTGGAAAAGGGAAAATTTTTAAGGGAGAAGCTATAAACTACAGAAAATGGCAGAAGAACAGGAAAAAATGGTTTATTCCAAGTACGAAAAAGCCAGAATGATTGGCTCTCGTGCTTTGCAAATCTCCATGGGCGCGCCTTTCTTAGTTAAATTATCAGAAGATGATTTAGAAAGGATTAAATTCAATCCTTTGGAAATTGCCCGTTTGGAATTTGATGAAGGCATCATTCCAATCACTGTCCGAAGGCCATTGCCTGCTAAAAGAGTTTCTTCTTAATTTTTTTTAAAATGAACACAGTCACCAAAGAAAAACTAGAGAAATATTTTTCTGTTACAGCCCAGGCTCTTGAAAAAGCTAAAAATGCCTTGGACCAGGAAAGATTGCCTGAAGCAGAAGACTTCTTAGACATGGCCACCAGATACTTCCAGGATGCCAAACACTTTGAAGAAAAAGGTGATTTAGTCACTGCTTTTGCCGCCCTTAACTATGCTCACGGCTGGTTAGATGCTGGCGCCAGGATTAAACTGTTTAAAGTTTCAGACAATAAATTATTCACAGTTGATTAAACATATACACTATATATTGTGTTATTACTCTCCAGTAACTAATAAAACGAAAGCTTTATATATGAGTAAGCATATTTTAACTTAAAACAGGTGATTTCTAACTCATTGGAGGAAGATACTCATGTTAGTCAAAAAGGAATTTATCAACAAACTCAAAGAATTCGGATTAAATAGTTATGAAGCCAAGTTGTGGACAGCTTTATTGTCAAGAGGAGTTAGCACAGCTGGTGAATTGTCAGATATTTCAAATGTACCTCGTTCTCGAGCTTATGATGTTTTAGAATCATTAGAGAAAAAAGGATTTATTATTGTTAAACTAGGCAAGCCAATCAAATATCTGGCTGTACCTCCTAGAGAAGTTATTGAAAGAGTTAAGAAAAAAGTCCAGGAAGACGCTGAAAGAAAAGCCAAGAACCTGGAAACTCTTAAAGACAGCGAAGTTTTGAAAGAACTTAATACCTTGCACACAGACGGCGTTGAATTGATTGACCCGACTGACAAAAGCGGCTCATTCCGAGGCCGTGATAAATTGTATGATCACTTGTCAAGTATGATTAAAAACGCTGAAAAGGAAATTGTTATCTCAACCACTAACGACGGTTTCCAGAGAAAAATCCAAAAGTTCAGGAATGATTTGGAAAAAGCTTCAAAACGAGGCGTTAAAGTCAGGATTGCTGCTAATGTCAATGATTCAAACAAAAAATTAGTCAAGCAGCTGAACGGCGCTGAAATTAGAAGTTCAAACAAGAACATGAGATTTGTTCTGACAGACGGCAAAGAAATGACTGTCATGCTGATGGATGACAAGAATGTCCATGAAAGCTATGACTCTGGCGTTTGGGTTGCAACACCTTACTTTGTCAAGAGCTTCCAGTCAATGTTTGACAATGAATGGAAGTCAATGAAACGAATTTAATTTTTTTCTTATGGCCTCTTTTTTAGAAGAAGTCATTCTCAAACCCACTGGTTTGTGGGGCATGTTAACTTGCAGTCTTGGCGCTGTTTACGCTCTTCTGGAACCTTTGTCCCGCAGAGAAATCCCTGATGACTATCTTCTTTATCCTGCTCTTTTTACTGCTGGTTTTGTTTTTTCTTATTTAATGTACCACAGCAATTCAGAACAGTCTTCTTCTCCAACCAATCAAAGACAGAACAATCAGAACACCCATCACCAAAGATAAAACATACCAGTTGCTTTTAACTCTGTCAAATAATCCCGCTGCTTTACCTACACCAACATCTTCTGAAACCGACTCAACTTCAACAGTTTCTTCTTTTTCTTCATAAGAACAAGCTAATTTCTCTGTTTTCTTGTTTCCGCAGTTGTCTTCGCATTCTCTTGTCCTGAAACCATTGTCACAAAGGCCTTTCCAAGCACCACAGTTCCAGTCTGTTGAAACGCAAACCTCTTCTTTAACCACTGGAACAGGAATTGTTTTTTTGGTGCTGCTCCCTCCACCACCGCCGCTGCCAGAACCACCGCCACCATTATTACATTTACCACAATCACTGCTGCAACTAGAACAACTTTCACCATTATTGCAGCTTCTGTCCCCGCAATATAATATTTCTTTTACTCCGGAATGCTTCAAACCGCTTATTTTAAACCGGCCATCAACAATTTCACAAGAGTAATCACCAGAAGAGCCAGGACAATCAATTAAAATTTCATTTTCACCAGAACAGTCACTGGTCATTTCATCAATAGAATTAATTTCAATATCCAAAATACAAATTTTGGAACCAGTGCTAACTTTATCAACATAAACTGTTTTAGTTCCGTCGCCTAAATCAAGACCCTTAACTAACAACGAGCCAAAATCTTCACTTTTCTTTTCTATAGAGACATTAACAAAATCAATATTATCCCCCTCCACTTCTATAAAAGCATTATCCCCTTCGTTGAAACTGATTTTGTTGTCTATAGCTAGAATCCCTAAATTTTCAACGTTAGATATAATATATTCTGGATTATAATTAACTTTTATAGTTGCAGAATCCTGATCAGTGCTAACATAAGCGCATACCTTATAGACTTTTGTAGCTGGCGGAGGTGCTTTAAGATGAACACAATAAAAGTCTTTTGTTACCCAACTTTTTGGTGCCAATCTTTCAATTATCAAAATCCCATTATTATTAGTTGTTCCTATCTGCCTTGAAGTGGGGTATCCGAAAGTACATTCACACCAGGCTTGAAAAGTTGGAATTATAAGGAACCAGGGAATAACCCCAATAGCATTGGATGCTTCTGTCCCAATTAATTGGCCCATTGCTTCTGACGCAGCAAAATCATTTACTTGACCAGCTATAAAATTTAAATAATTAAAATCCCTGGAAGCTATGGTGTATGGTAAATTGCCGTCTTCACAAGTGTCTGTAGAATGATATTCAGTATAACTTGTATAAATTGATACTTCACTTAAAGGATTATTATTTTTATCAATAACTTTTAATGTAAGGTCTTTTAAAGTTGAAGCCACCATCTCCCTTCCTAAATATACCATCTCTTTTTTTGATTGGTCATAAACAAAAGCAGCAGAATCTTGGTCAATCGCATAATCATTAGAATAAAACTGATTAACATATTCATTTATAAAATCCATCACCACATAATAATCTTCATCATAACTCTGTGTAAAATCAAACCAAACTTCTGCTTCAGGCCCGATCCGATCTGCAACTCTGTCATAATCATCTTTTACATTTTCACTCCATTTATCATAATTAATCAGACATTTGAGAGAATTGCTCATCACCGGCGTCCCGTAAACTTTGTATATCTTTTCAAATTCATCGCCGCTATAACGTGCCTTTTCACCTTGTATCCAGCAGCTGGTATGCGAAAGAACAGAATTTAAATCACTTTCAGAAAGACCATATTTGTAATACTGGTCATAAGTGTACACTGGGTAAGGGGTATTTTCACAATCAGTTCCTGTTTCATGCGCAAAACCCATTTCTTCCAAGACAGGACCGCAGCTTAAACCGCCGCAGTCAGTGTAAGTCGTTGTATAATCAGAACAATCTCCCCACGCAGACCATGAAGCACCTGGTGCTAAACACCCATTCCATCCAGCCAGTTCGTCTCCACATAGTTTATTGTCTGCATAACAGCAGCATTTTCTGGTCATTTCTTGTTTAGGCACATTCCAGTGCTGGCAATTGTCAGAATCAACAAATGAAGGGTTTCCTTCGCAGGCAATGCATCTTTTCTCATTGCAGGTTAAACCAGCAGCACAAATCCCCCTGTTACAGAGGCCATGATTTTCTGGAACACAGCTTTCATACCATCCCCACTGGCCGGAAATGCCTTCCTCTTTGAGAAATAAATTCCAAAGGTTGGTATTTTCTTTGTTGTAATAATAAAGGACCTCTTCTTTAACCGCTTCAGCATAAAAATCATCTTGGGGAACAGTAGGCCATTTTGTGCTGTCTTGATAAAATTTCAAAGTGTTCTCATCAATCCAAACAGCTTCATTAAAAGAAACACCAAAACAAATAGGAATAACTAGTAAAACCAGTACCCCCCAAATTAAAAATATTTTTTTCATTTTGAGAGAGCTGTCTTTGTCCCGCCAGTTTTTAACAAAAGAAATTACTGTTTTCCAAAGATGTTATAGTAAACTAACTATATATATTTTTCGTTAACCATAGACCTTCTCAAGAAGATCAGTCTTAGAAATCAAGCCCTTGTATTCTCCTTTTTTTGCTACCAAAACAATAGAAAAATGTTTTAACAGATTTGAAATTACTTCCAATCTTGTTTCTGGCGTGATGATTGGTGGGCATTCTTCCATAATCTCTTTGACTCTTAA
>JAHWGZ010000023.1 GCA_019323755.1 Candidatus Woesearchaeota archaeon | reverse complement strand
CTTCTATGCTCAAAATATCCATGATAACGAAGACTGGATGGAAAAAGCTGTAAAAAAACTCTCAGATGACGTCTTTATCACTATTGACTTGGATGGTTTTGATCCCGGCATCATGCCTTCCACTGGCACGCCTGTCCCTGGCGGTCTGCAGTGGTATCCTACTCTCAAATTTCTTAAGAAAGTTTTCAAGGAAAAAAATGTCATTGGTTTTGATGTTGTCGAATTGGCTCCTAATCCTAATAATGTGGCGCCGGATTTTCTGGCTGCCAAATTAATCTATAAACTGCTGGGCTATAAGTTTGGCGGGGGTGAATAAAATGGAACCAAAAAATACACAAGAAGATTTCAACAAAATAAAGAGATTTATTAAAAACAATTTTAAGCATTTTAATTCAGGCGCTCTGACTCGGGCTTCAGAAGCTTATGTCCAGCATCTTAAAAAAGGCGGCAAGATGATGATTACTATTGCCGGTGCTATGAGCACTGCTGAATTAGGCATTACTTTGGCAGAAATGATCCGCCAGGGAAAAATTCATGCCATTACTTGTACCGGAGCTAATTTAGAGGAAGATTTGTTTAATTTAGTTGCTCACAGTCATTATAGACAGGTTCCTAATTACCGCTATCTAAATCCAGAAGACGAAAAAAAGTTATTGGACCAGCATCTTAATCGGGTTACTGATACTTGTATTCCAGAGGAAGAAGCTATGAGAAGGGTTGAAAATCAATTAATTGGAGTTATGAAAAAAGCAGAAGAAGTCGGCAAGAGATTTTTCCCTTATGAATTTATGTATCAGCTTATCAACACCGGAGTTTTAAAACAATATTATGAAATTGATCCAAAGGATTCTTGGATGTTGGCTGCCTGTGAAAAAAATATCCCAATTTTTGTTCCGGGCTGGGAAGATTCTACTCTGGGCAATATGTTTGTTGCTGCTGTTCAAAAAGGCAAGCTCAAGAACATTGCTACAGTCAAATCAGGATTAGAAACCATGGACTGGCTCATCAAATGGTACCAAGAAGAGACACAAAACTGCTCCATTGGTTTTTTCCAAATTGGCGGCGGGATTGCTGGTGATTTTCCTATTTGTGTTGTCCCACTCATCCGACAAGACTTAAAAAAAGAATGCAGGCTTTGGGGATATTTCTGTCAAATCTCTGACAGTACCACTTCTTATGGCTCATACAGTGGCGCTACTCCTAATGAAAAAATTACTTGGGAAAAGTTAGATGTTGATACTCCAAAGTTTGTCATTGAGTCTGATGCCACTATTGTCGCACCTCTAATGTTTGCTTATATTTTGGCTCAGGATTAACCACAAAAAATATTTAAACCAGGTTAATTTAATCCTAGTTTATGAAAAAGTGGTTGAAAGTTTTGCTGGCCGCAGATTTTTTTCTTTTGTTAAGCATGGGCATGATTATTCCCATCTATGCCATTTTTGTTGAAAAAATTGGTGGAGATGTTTTGGCTGCCAGCGGTGCCTGGGCTGTTTTTACTTTTACTTCAGGGATTCTTATCTGGCTGTTTGGTTTATGGGGTGACAAAGTCAAACATTTGGAAAAAATGATTTTTTTTGGCTACCTCATCAGGTCTTTTGCTTTTTTGGGTTATTTTTTTGTTTCAAACCAATATCATCTGTTTTTTGTTCAAACAGTATTAGGTGTTGGTGTGGCTGCTAGTCTGCCAGCATATGATGGCCTTTACTCTAGAATGCTAAGCAAAGGTAAATTTGCTTCTGAATGGGGTACTTGGGAAGGCATGAACCTGATTGTTGCTGCCATTGCCGCCATTATTGGAGGAACAATCGCTAAATATCTGGGATTCAAAACCTTGTTTATTATCATGTTTGTTAGCGGCCTTATCGGAGCTTTGATCTCCTTGTTCTTAATGTCAAAAAAAGCCCAGAAAGAAATCAAATCAAAATAATTTTTTTAGTCAAACTTTTATGTAGATACCAGCTAAACTCTTTTTTTACTTTTAATCCGGCTTTCTTAATCAACTTAGAATAATCAACAAAGTCCGGCAAACCCACAATTGCTCTTTTCACCCTAATTTTCTTCAAAACCTTAAAGAATTTTAAATACAAACCCAATAAATCTTTTTCACTTAATTTACTATTTCTTCCATAAGGCAGATCAGTCACAATATAATCATAATGTTTGTTAATTGTAGTTGCATCTTTCAATTTTAATTGACAATCTTTAACACCCACATAATCTAAATTGATTTTAGCCCTCTTCAGCATGATTTGGTCAATGTCAAAACCCACCACCTTATAGCCAATCAAACCAGCTTCAATTAAAATCCCGCCAGCTCCGCAAAAGGGGTCCAAAACAATTTCACCAGATTTAGCTCCAGTTAAGTTCACTAAAGCTCTTGCTAATTTTGGATGTAAAGAAGTTGGATGTCCAGCTGGCAGTAAATGTGCTCTCCGGGATAAAAATCCTTTTTTAGAAACTTCAGTTTTCTGCCCGCTAATTACAATCTCTTTAGTCAAACCTAGTCTTTTTTCCAGCCCCTTGATAGTTTTATTTATTTTCAAAATATTTCCATTTAACTCAAATTTACCTTCACCAACTACAGCCAAAACTTCTTCTTTAGCTAGTTCAATATTCTCTTTATTAAGCACAAATTCCATATATCTTTTCCATAATGAAAAAATATATAAATTCATCTCTCAATTAAAGCTATATGGGGGTGAAAGCATGAAAGCTTTCGTTTTAATCTCATTAAAAGAATGTGATGAAAAGAACTTTTTAGAAGAATTAAAAAAACACAGTGAAGTCAAGCACGCCTATGTCTTGTTTGGTGAATGGGATATCATCGCTGAATTAGAAATGGAAAATGCTGAAGATCTTGGCACCTTTATAATGGACAATATCCGCAGCAAAGAATGCGTTAAACTGACTTCCAGTTTAGTTGTTGCTGCTCAATAAAAATGCCCAAGGGCCGACCACCGCAGAGCAATATTCGTCAGAATATAGTTGAAATTCTCCTTTATCTACAGCAAGGCTACGGCTATCAAATCTGTAAACTTTACAACCAAATTTTCCCCAAAGCCACCAGGAGAGTTATTTATTATCATCTCAAAAAAGGCTGTGATTTAAATGAATTCAAAGTCCATAAAGTTGAGTCTGAACCAGGCGACTACAGCTGGGGTCCTACTGCCCAGAAAATTTATTATAGTTTAGGCAAAAAAGCCCAGCCCCAGGGTTTAAGCCATGTCAAGGCCCATTTGGATAAATTGAAATGAGACTTAAACAACTTCCCAATCTTCTCACTGCTGTCAGGTTCTTCTCCATCCCAATCCTCTGGTTCTTAGCCCTTTACCAGCAAAAAACAATTTTCACGATTCTTTTCATTATTACAGCCTTAACTGATATCTTTGACGGCTTTGCTGCCAGAAAACTCAAAGCCATTTCAAAATTTGGAGCTAAATTTGACACTGTTTCAGATGATTTAATGACTCTCTCTGCAGTTTTCTGGATTTATTTTTTAATTCCAGAAATATTAACACAAAACATCATCCCTCTCTTAATTCTTTTAGCTTTCTTTGTCATTGATTATCTGGTTAGAATTATCAAACATAAAACCATTGAACTTCCCTTTCACACTGTTTTAGATAAAATTGGTGCCCTCACTGGCTTTTTATTTCTTTCCCACGCCTTAATCTTTGGTTACAGCCAAATTTTTCTCTATGTCCTGGTTATCATCGGCAGCCTCATGGCTATTGAAGAGACTCTTCTTTGCCTTACCAGAAAAAAAATAGATGAGAATACCAAATCAATTTTTTTTAGATAATTCTTCTATTAATTCAATAAAAGTTGCACAGCTCCAGGCTTGCAGTTCACAGCCCTCACTCCTTAATTCTTTAGCTGAGCTTAACTCTGCAGAACAGCCTATTGCCCCAGACCATAACAGTTCATTTTGAGAGGCTGTAAAAATTTTCGCAATATAATCCTTAAATTTCACCCGGTCAAAACAAAGCATCATTAAAGCTGCCAGATTATTCACCCAAAACCATGAGTCACCGTGATGATAACTTTTATTGTTTTCTCCTGAATACTCATTAGCAAATAACTTGCTCCTAAAATCAATTGTGCTCAATCCACCCCATTCCAGCCAGATTCTCTCTAAAACATATTCAAAAGCAGTTATCCATTCCTCTTTTGTTAATAAACCAGGATAAATATAAGCTGCCAAAAAAACATTGGGCCGGGCTGTTAAATCACCAACTCTATCCACCAGCATTTCTTCATCCCAAAAATGCTGCCTGACCTCTTCTTTCATTTCCTTTTCCATCACCTGATATTTCTTGTCCCGGGTTAATTCATAAGCCAGCCTGTACATTGCCAATCTCAAAGTTTGTATCTCAATACAGGCTCCGTCACGCTGATAACCCTTGGGCCCAGTATCCATCCAGGTTTCCAGTACACCATTCATTGCTAGTTTGTTTTTAGTGTGATAAGTCAACAATTTTTCAATCACCAAAACCAGTTTGCTTTTCACTAATTTCAATTCATTTTCATCTAATTTTCCTAGTTTAATCAACTCACCTAACCTCAAAAAAACCCAGCCCGCTGCATCAGCTGACTCTAAATACTCTGTCCTGTATTTTTCCCTGTGATAATTTGGCAGCCGGCCGTCTTCTAAAACACAGTCAAGATGACTCAGCAATAATTTTTTAGCTAACTCAAACTCGCCTTCAATCATCAAAGCTTTGCAGCTAATTGCTTCGTCTCTGGTCCATTCCTGGAAAAACCAGGGCAAACCAGCCCACATTGATTTGCCGTCAAAATGATTAATCAAACTGTCCAAAGCTGTCTGGGCACAAAACCTGGTTAAATTCCCTTCTAAAAATGTTTCAAAATATTTTTTCTGTTTTTCCCGCAGAACTTCCCAATTTTCCACCACATATTTGTGTCTTGATAAAACCCTCTCCTTATCCAAACCCGCAGTTATCACATAACGGCCTGGTTTAAATTTAACCGCCTGATACACATGCCGTGTTACAGGTGAAGAATTTCTTTTTTTGTCTAAATCATAATTTTTTTCAACCCACTTATCAATTTTCTCCCCTATTGCATTAATCACTACAAACATTTCAAATTCTGTTCCACCATTACTTTTATCTTCCCGTTTGTCAGTTTTCTTTGTAAATTTGATTACTGTCTTGTCCTCTTCAAAAAAAATCTCATAATTTCTTCCCCAAGTTCTGTTGTCAAAAGGTTTTCGTACATCTAAAACCAGCTCAATCTCGCCAGAAGAACCGTAAACCAAAGAATTCTCTCCAAAAGGCAAATAATACTCCTCTAAAATTTTGCCTTTCCGGTTTATCTGATAAAACCAGTTCTCAAAATGACTCACTGCATTGCCAAAACCTTCTAAAATCTTGAACATCTCTCCTTCAAAAACAAACCAGCCGCCATATCTGGTTCCTAAATTAGAATAAAAAAAGCCGCCCAGGCGATTTGTTAAGATAAAATCACCTGAGTCAACTTCTTTTTCCGCTGATAAATTGCCCAAAGCGAATTTGATTTTCATTCTCGGTAAAAACTGGCTGCATCCTCAGGAGTTACAGAATTAATAACAGTTTCAGAAGACAATTCAAAACCGCCCCAAGTTGCAATTCTGGGGCAGATTTCAATATGAAAGTGTAAATTCTCTCCTTGAGGTGAATAATGTAAAAAATAATTGTAGCTGCAGCCTAATTTTTTTAATTTCAATAATGATTTTTTCATTATTTCTGCCAAACTATTGAATTGCTCAGCAGTTAACTCTGTGATATTCAGAAGATGTTTCCTTGGAAAGATCCAGATTTCATAATTAAAACGAGAGGCATATGGGCAAAAAGCCACAAAATCATCATTTTCAAAACACCGGCGAAAAGAATTCCTTTCAATTTGGATAATTTCACAATAAGGGCAGCTGCCATATTTTTTACAGGCCTCAACTTCTGCCTTAATCACTTCAGGAACCTTATTGTAGGAAATTATCTGTGAATGGGAATGGATTAAAGAAGTCCCGCCTTTTGCCCCGTGATTTTTAAAAACACAGATATACTTGATTTTATCATCTTTTTTTATTTCATTTATTCTTTGGGCATAGACCTTAAACAATTCTTTGATTTCTTTGACTGTCAAATCAGTCAGCTGTTTTGTCTTGCTTGGTGTCTCCACAATTATTTCATGTTCTCCATAAGCCGAAGCAAAAGTAAAATATTTATTGTCAGTTTTTATTTCAGCTTCTCCATGTTTATCCACTGCAGGAAATTTATTGGCAAACCAGCGCATCTTCCATTTCTTGCCCCCTAAGCGGCCAATTTCAGGCGGCGTTAATTCTTCATGCCCCGGTGCAAAGTAATCAATTTTCCCAGCCTGGACTAATTTCTCAGCTTTAAATTCTCTGGGCCTGCTGCCCCGGCTGCTTGAAAGAATCACCCACCGGTCCAGAATATAATCTTTCCTTAATTCCATTTTTTTCTTGAAAAAAATGCCAGGAAATGCTCAGAAATTCTTGAATTTCTGGCACACCAAAAATTGCTTTGCAATTTTTTAGTGTTTTTAATTTCCGCTGCATTTAAATCTTTATTTTTTCCAAAGCCTTGTCATGTGCTTCAATATAATGTTTAATCAAATATTTCCAGTCTAGTTTTGGTGCAAAATGTTCTGCAGTGATTTTATTTTGAATCCTTTCTTTTTTCGGCAAGGTTGCATACCAAAACATCATTTCTGTCAGATCATTAACTATCTCTTCATGTTTTCTGCCTCTTCTTTTCAAGACCAAGATGCCCGGATGGTCAGTTTTATTATGGTTTTTTTTCAGATGTTCTTCTACATACAAGCCAAAACCAGCCAAGTCAGTTGTGATCGAAGGCACTCCATAAGCTGCACTTTCCAAGGGGGTGTAGCCCCAAGGTTCATAATAAGAAGGAAAAACTCCAAAATGAGAGCCCCAGATCGCTGGATAATAATCCAAATCCATCAAACCGTCAGAGCTGCTCAAATAAATTGGATAAAAAATAACTTTGACTCTGTCGTCTTCTTTATTGTCCAAACCGCTGTTAATCAAAGCTTGATAAATTGCATCTCTCTGACTGACTAAATCATGGGTCACTATTGGTGGATTGCCGTCTTTCTTAAAAGAAAGAATTCCTTTTTTCATCTCAAATAAAAAATCCTCGTCAAAAATATCTTTTTCAGAAGGAAGTTTTTTATTGGCTATGGAATAAATAATATTTTTGCGCAAAACACCCATATAATCATCCACAGCATCTTGGATATCCTCAAACAAACTCTTGCTTTCTACTACTTCGAGTTTCATGGCTTTGAAATCAGCCGGTACAAAAATAAAAGACACGATTGTCATGCCATTTTTTGATTTCTTTAATTTTTCATTTAATTTGCTCAAGGCTTCAATAAAAACATTGAGGCCTTTGTTCCGAAATTCATAGCGCCCAGAAATAAAATAAAACAAAGTCT
>JAHWGZ010000001.1 GCA_019323755.1 Candidatus Woesearchaeota archaeon | reverse complement strand
GCAAGTAATTTTTTTACTAAGACATTGCCTTTTGGAGTTTCCTTTTTCATGATTATTTGTGGACAGACTGCTTGTTTAAATACTTTTTCCTTATACTTACAATGTAAGTACTTTAATTTTAAAAAATAAATAAAAATAATTAAAAGATTATACTTACATAGTAAGTAAAATAAACGGGGCTTTTCACATTTTTCTCGTCGACAAATGCACCAAAACATTAATAAACACAGCTAAATTCTAGATATATCGACGATGGAAGAAAAAGGCACAAAAGTTATTCCTCAAGTTATTGAAGAAGAAATGAAACAGGCATATGTAGATTATGCTATGTCTGTTATTGTAGGCAGAGCTTTGCCAGATGTTCGTGACGGTTTAAAGCCAGTTCACAGAAGAATTCTTTTTGCCATGCAGCAAATGGGCATGTTACATAACAAGCCTTACAAAAAATCAGCAAGGATTGTCGGGGAAGTTTTAGGTAAATATCATCCGCATGGTGATACAGCGGTTTATGACACCATGGTCAGAATGGCGCAGGATTTTTCTTTGAGATACCCTTTGATTGACGGCCAGGGTAATTTTGGTTCTATAGATGGGGACAGAGCTGCGGCCATGCGTTATACAGAAGCGAGATTAAAAAAAATAGCAGAGGAAATGCTGCAAGATATTGAAAAAGAAACAGTTAATTTTCAAGATAATTTTGACGGTAGTTTGAAAGAACCGACTGTTTTGCCGAGCAAAGTGCCAAATTTACTGATCAATGGCTCAGCCGGAATTGCTGTAGGTATGGCCACTAATGTACCGCCTCACAATCTAAAAGAAGTTTCTGAAGGAGCCATTGCCCTGATTGATAATCCAGAATTAAGTTCTTTGCAATTAATGGAAAAAATTCCGGGGCCTGATTTTCCAACTGGAGCGCATATTGTGGGCAAGCAGGGAATTGTTGAGGCCTATACCAAAGGCCGAGGCAAAGTTATTGTCAAAGGTGTTTCTGAAGTTAAGGATGACAGGATTATTGTGACTGAAATTCCTTATATGGTCAACAAAGCAATGCTGATTGAGCAGATTGCTGATTTGGTCAGAGATAAAAAAATTGAAGGCATCAGGAATATCAGAGATGAATCTGACAGAGAGGGCATCAGAATTGTAATTGAATTAAAATCAGGAGCTGACAGCGATGTAGTTTTGAACCAGTTATACAAATACAGCAGACTAAGGGTAACTTTTGGAATTTATTTGCTGGCTTTGGTTGACAATGAACCAAAATTATTGACATTGAAAAATATGCTCAACCATTACATCAAACACCGGCAGACAGTTGTAAGAAAAAGAACAGAATTTGATTTGAAAAAAGCCGAAGAAAGAGCCCATGTTCTAGAAGGTTTAATTGTAGCAATCAATAATATTGATGAAGTGATTCCGGGCATTAGAAAAAGCAAGACAGTTGAAGATGCCAAGAATTTCCTGATGTCAAGTTATGATTTAACAGAAGTGCAGGCCAAGGCAATCTTAGAAATGAAACTGCAGAAGCTGGCTTCACTTGAGCAGGAAAAAACAAAGAAAGAACATGAAGATTTATTGATTTTAGTCAAAAGTTTGAAAGAGGTCTTGGCTGATGAGAAAAAGATTTTGGGGATTATCAAAGAAGAGTTAATTGATTTAAAAGAAAAATACGGCGATGAAAGGAGAACTTTGATTCATGAACAAGAGGAACGTTCATTTGAGATGGAAGAACTAATCAAAGAAGAAGATATGGTAGTAACAATCACTCATTCTGGCTATATCAAAAGACTGCCAGTGGGTGTTTACAAAACCCAGCGCAGAGGCGGCAAAGGAGTAATTGCAGCTGGCACTAAAGAAGAAGATTTTGTTGAAGATTTATTTGTTGCCTCAACCCACAGTTATCTGCTGTTTTTTACAAATAAGGGCCAATTGCATTGGCTGAAGGTTTATGATATTCCTTTAGGGGGCAGAGGGGCCCGAGGCAGACCAGTAGTTAATTTAATTGGCCTGAAAGAAGGAGAAAAAGTAACAGCAGTAGTGCCGGTGCGTGAGTTTAAAGAAGGCAATTATTTAGTGATGGGGACCAAGAAAGGTGTAGTCAAAAAAAGTTCTTTAATGGATTTCAGCAGGCCGCGAAGAGGAGGCATCAGAGCAATTAATTTTGATGAGGGCGATGAATTAATTGGTGTGGTTTTGACTGATGGTGAAAAACAGATTATTATGGCAACCCGCAATGGAATTGCCATCAGATTTAAAGAAAGTGATGTGCGGGCCATGGGCAGAACAGCCATGGGAGTCAGAGGCATCAGATTAAAAGGTAGTGATGAAGTAGTGGGCATGTGCGTGGCTGAAGATGACAAATCATTGTTAACAGTGACTGAAAAGGGGTTTGGCAAGAGAAGCAAGGTTTCTGATTATAGACTGATTAACCGCGGAGGCAGAGGAGTCATTAATCTGAAGATCACTGAGAAAAATGGCAAAGTTATTGCAGTCAAATCAGTGATTGACGATGACCAATTGATGTTTATTTCAAAGCACGGCATTGCAATCAGGATGAAGGCCAGGGATATCTCAGTAATTGGCCGGGCGACACAAGGTGTCAGGATAATGAGATTGGGTGAAGGTGATAAGGTTATGGCAGTAGCTAAGATTATTGCTGAGAACGGGGAAAATGGTTCAGAAAAAAATAATTGAAGTTTTAGATTTACTAGAAAAAGACTTTGAGCTAAGTGAATGGACCCAAAAACTGGATTTGAAAAGAGCACATAACTTTCTTTTGGGTGAAATTGAAGAATTAAATTCAGCTTTAGAAAAAAATGATTTGAAAAATTATAGTGAAGAATTAGGAGATGTCTTATGGCTGGTGCTAAAACTGATGAAGGTGGCAGAGCAAGAAGGGATTTTAGAAGCCAAAAAGGTTTTAGAAGGAATAAAAGAAAAAATTAACTCAAGGAAACCGTTTTTGGCTGAAGAAAGATTTGTCTCAAGTGAAGAAGAATTAAGGATCTGGAATGAAATCAAAAAAAATGAAAGCTCTGGCAATCACAGATAAAGGCCTGGAAGATATTTCTTTGTTAGAGATTAAAGAGCTATTGAAGGTCAATGGAGAGATTAGAGATTCTGCAGTAATTTTTGATTATAAGAAAAAAGAAGATTTGTATTTGTTATGTTATAAGGGACAATCAGTGTTCAAGGTTTTGCATTTGATTGATAATTTTTCTGTGAAAAAAGATTTGATTAAAGAAATGAAAGCTCAGATTAAAAAAATTGATTTTTCTGAGTATAAGGGCAAAAGTTTTGCAGTAAGGTGCTGGCACAAGAAAATTAAAAATTCCAGAGGGGAAATTGAAAAGGCTGCCGGCAGTGTTATTCCCGGCAAAGTTGATTTGAATAATCCTGATGTTAGGTTTTTTGTTTTTGTTTATGGAAAAGATGTTTATTTTGGGATTGATATTACAGGCAGGGATTTAAGTGAGCGTGACTATAAAATATTTTCACACCCACATTCTTTGAAAGGTCCGCTGGCTTATGGTCTGGTTCGTTTAAGTGAATACAGCGACAAAAAAGTTCTGCTGAATTGTTTTTGCAGAAGCGGCGAGATTGGAATTGAAGCAGGTCTGTGGGGCAGTGGTTTAGCAGTTAATTATTACAACAAGGAGAAAATGGGTTTTGAATTTGATTTGGCTAAATTTGATAAGACCAAAAAGAAAAAATTAAGGATTTATTGTGTGGACAGTGACCCGCGGAGTCTGGCAGCAACAAAGAAAAATGCCAAAATTGCGGGGGTGAGCAAAGAGATTCAAGTTTCCCGGTTTAAGATTGAAGATTTAGATATTAAGTTTAAGGAAAAGGAAGCTGACTGTTTAATCTGCCAGATAGGTATGAACCAGGCCAAGGAATTGTTTTATCAGGCTAATTATATTCTGAAAGGTAAAATGGTTTTGTTGTGTCAGCCCCAGGATAATTTTGACAAGTATGCTCAAGAACAGAAATTTAAAAAAATACAAGAAAGAATTGTAGAGAGAGGAGGCATAAATTACAAGGTTTTGGTGTATGCAAAATGATTTTAAACAAGTTTAGGAAAGAGGTTTTGAACGGCTCGGTTCGAGAAATCAAAAAAAGCCTGCGGGAAGTCAATCAGATGGTTTCTCCTGACAATGAAGATTATCTGATGCGGATTAATTCTTTGGTGAATCGATTGGAAGACTCTAAAACAGAACGCCGGGACAGGCAGGAGATTTTGAAGTTATCTGAAAGATTGAATGAGAAGAAAATTAGGCTGCCAGATGAGATTGCAGCTGAAGTTGAGGCTGATTTAGCAGAAGTAGACAGATGTTTGGAGAACAATTGTTTGAGAAGTGTGGTGGTTTTATGCGGCAGAATTTTGGAGACTGCTCTGCACCGGAAATATTACGAAGCAACCCAGAATGATTTGCTGGAGAAAGCGCCAGGCATTGGTCTGGGAAAGATTATTGCTAAATTATCAGAGGCTAATGTTGTGTTGGATCCGGGTTTAACACAGCAGATACATCTGATTAATCAGATTAGGGTTTTTTCTGTTCATTCTAAAAAAGAAGTTTTTCGGCCTAGTCAGGAGCAGGCTGAGGCCATGGTTCTTTATACCAAGGATGTGTTAAGGAAGTTATTCGGCTGATTGTTGATCTAATTCTTTGGTCACGGAAAAAAAACAATCAGTGTTTTTATGGTATTTTTGAATCTCAATAAGACATAAATATTCTTCTATAGATCTTAAGTTAGGAATTTCATTCTTCCAATAGTTATGTAATAATGGAGATAACTGGATTCCCATTGTTTTTTCGATTTCTTCTACTGGTTGTCTTTGTAGTAATCTACTAAAAATTGTCCAAGCATCTTTTGCGATTTGTTTTTGGCTAATGTCCGAGAGTTCCTCATTGTATTTAACTAGTTTAATGAGAAATTCTCCTCTGAACTCAGGATTAGTTTTTACAATTGCTTCTCTTAAAGATTTGGTATCTCCTGCTAAGACTGCCTCGTGACCTTGAGTATAAAGACCTAACCCAATCTTATGAGCTACATGTTCAAGAGATTCATTCACAATTTCCTTGATGCTCATTTTAACCACAGCTTAATCTCTTGGAATTAGCAATGTCATCGACGCGAGGGTAGAATATGTTGATTAATTTGACAAGGCCAATAAGGGTAAGATAAGCTAAAGTTAGACCAACGAGTTTGATTTGTTCGAGCATTTTTATCACCTGTACATAGTTAAATTTATGAATATATAGAAGTTTTTTCTTAAAATTGGTTAATTTACGAAATATTTAAATATAAATTTAGTTTATTGTCTTTTTATGGCCATAAATTTGGACAAAAAGGACTGGAGAATTTTACATGAATTAACTGGAAATGCCAGGCAGAGCCACTCACAGATAGCCAGGAAAGTGGGCTTAAGCAAGAACGCAGTGACCTACAGGATTGAGGGGCTGAAAAAGAAAGGGGTGATTGCCCGGTTTTTTACAATAATAGAACACGAGCTGTTGGGTTATGGTTTTTATGAAGTGCTGATAAAGTTCAATTACAAAAAAGATGATGAAAAAAAGGTGATTGATTATTTGCAGAAATATCCCAACACCATGGTGATTGATCAAACTTCTGGCGGATGGGATTTTGTAGTTGAGTATGGAACAAAAAATGTCCAGGAGTTTTATGGGTGTTTAAATGACCTAAAGGACAAAATGTCAAGTTATCTGGATACTTTTGAGACACACATTATCTTAAATCCTTTGGTGGTGGAACAACTGCCAGTTAATGTCTACAAAAAAATGGGTGTGGAGAAGAAAAGAAAGCCATTTTTGCAGTCTGGTACGAGGGAAAAAGTTGATGAGTTGGACAAAAAATTATTGTTTGAGCTGGACAAAGACTCGACTGCACCGCTCTATGTTCTGGCTGAAAGGCTAAAAGTGACTTCTGAAACAGTGGCAAGCAGAATTAAAAAATTAGTAAAGAAAAAAATTATTGTCAAGTTCACAGCGCAGGTCAATCTGAGGGTACTGGGTTATGATGTGGCAATTGTCAAAATAGATTTGAGAAACCTGACAAAAGAGAAGGAGAAATTATTAGTGAGTTATATCAAACATCACAGCCAAGTGAGGTATAGTTTTCTGGGCGGGACAAGGCCAGAAATTTTTGTTTATCTGGCAGTGGAAAGAGCTAGTGAAGTGGACGATTTTTTACGGGAAGCCAAAGAGAAATTTTTTGATGTGATTGTAAACCAGAGTTATTTATGGTCAACAAAGATGTGGAAATATAATTTGTTTCCTGAGGGGATGATTTAGAAAACAATATTAATGAGGGAATAATAAAATTATTATGGCGTCTGATTTAGAAAAATTAAAGGAAAAAATAAGAGAATTTGACTTAGAAAGGGATTGGGAACAGTTTCATAATCCCAAGGATTTATTGGTGGCTTTAGTGAGTGAGATGGGAGAATTAGCTGAATGTTATCGCTGGTTGAGCAAGGAAGAGTTAACTAGAGTGCATTCAAACCCTGAGAAAAAAGAGAAGGTCGAAGAAGAGATTGCTGATATAATGATGTTTCTGATCAGGCTGGCCCACCAAACAGATATTGATATCATTAATGCAGTAGAAAAAAAGTTAGAAAGGATAAAGGAAAAATATCCTTCTGAAAAAGTTAAGGGTGTTCACACTAATTTTATTGAAGGGTTTAAGGGAAAGGAATAAATTGGGGAAAGATTTATAAAGCACCATTTACGCTTATTCTAAACGGTAGGGGCGGTTTTAGCTGACGATGGACATTTATTTGTCTGTTGAGGAAAGTCCACCCACTATAAAGTTGAGTTTTTGTATGAAAGCTTAACTGGAAGAAAGTCACTCCTGTTATGGGAGAGGGAGAAATCCCTGGCTCTGGCTCAGAAACGACACGTCCATGGACGAGGATGAAAATGGCGAAGCTTGTTGAGAAACAAGTGAGTTAACCCGTAGACGTTGTTCATGGGAGCGATGAAACGGCGAAACCTGACTGGTGCAAGACAGTATGTCGCTTAGTAGAATGCTAAAAAGTTCGTCCGATTACGGGAAATAACAAAAGGTGGCTTATCCCGCCCTACCAACTTATTCAACATGGCACGAGACGACCGAATCAGGATGCCTTCGGGCATAGGTGGAATTACCAGGTATTTTGATGAATACAGAAGCAAGTTTGAATTCTCGCCTGGTGTAGTGATTGTTTTATGTGTAATTGTCATGGTGATTGTGATTGTTCTTCATTTCTTAGGAAAAGGTTTACTGCAATAAAATGTTCCCTGGCATGAATCCCCGGAAAATGCAGCAGATGATGAAAAAGATGGGGATGCAGCAGCAAGAAATT
>JAHWGZ010000022.1 GCA_019323755.1 Candidatus Woesearchaeota archaeon | reverse complement strand
GTTTTTAACTGCCTCATTTCAAGAACTTGACTATTTTTTTGACTTCTTCCACCAGTTTTTCAGCTTCTTCCATTGTGTTATAAAAATAGGTCGAAGCCCTGACACTGCCTTTCATTTGATGGGCATTAAACCATGAATGCACGCAATGCGCTCCTGCCCGAACCGCAATTTTGGCTGAACCGTCTAAAATCCCAGCCACTTCATGCATATCTACTCCAGGAACATTAAAAGAAAAAATTCCCCCGCGTAAACTAGCGTCTCTTGGACCGATTAACTCAACATCCTCAGCCAAGCCGCTTGTTATTCTTTTATTCAACTCAATTTCATGCTTTTCAATATTATCCAAACCAATTCTTTCCAAATACCGGGCTGCTTCAGCCAGACCAATTACCCCTGCATAATCCTGCAGTCCTGCTTCAAATCTCTCTGGCACTTCTTCTAATTCATATTTATCATACCAGCTTTCTTTAACAGTTCCGCCGCCTAAAATCATTGGCTTTAAATCCTTTAACAAATCAGCTTTGCCAAACAAAACACCGGTTCCGGTCGGCCCGCACATCTTGTGCCCAGAAAAAGCCAGGAAATCACAGTCTACTTTGCCCACATCAACTTCTTTATGCGGCACAGCCTGAGCTCCATCAAGCAAAACCAATGCTCCATTTTCATGGGCAATTTTCACAATCTCTTTCACCGGAATTGAAACTCCGTCTAAATTGGATGTCCAGACCATTGAAACTAATTTTGGTTTTTTTTCTTTAACCATTTTTTCAAATAATTCCAAATCAAAACTATTGTCTTCCTTTGATTTGACAATTAAATGATTAAATCTCTGCCACGGCAGTAAATTGCTGTTATGTTCTTTGTCTGTGGTTATCACTTTTCCCCAATCCTGTCCATGAGCCACCAAATTAATTCCTTCAGTTGTATTTTTAGTAAAAATAATCTCCTTCTCTTTGGCACCAATAAATTTAGCCATGACTCTTCTGGCTTTTTCCACTTCTCCAGTCACAATCTTTCCTAATCGATGTTCGCTTCTCTCACCGCACGCTGGAAAATTGTAATAATAAGAATTCATTGCCTCAATTACTTGCTTGGGCTTCAAAGTCATGCAGGCATTGTCAAAGTAAATAATCCCTTTTTCTAAAACCGGAAAATCTTTGCGAAGTTTTTCAAGATTCATTCCAAAGCCCCATCAATTGCCTTAAAAACTTCTTTTTCTTGAGGACCGACAATTGCCTCACCATTCACAAAAAATGTTGGTGTGCCGTAAATCCCTGCCTCACGTCCCAGTTCAATTTTTCTCTCCACTTCATCTTCAAATTCCCTGCTTTCTAAACACTCTTCAATATCCAACCCAATTTCATTAGCATAATTCACTAAATTTTCCTCACTTAATTCTTCTTGGTGCTCTAACAAATCCATAATATATCCCCAATATTTAATTTTATCCGCTTCATAGACACACTCTGCTGCTAAACTTGCTTCATAAGACATTTCATGCTGGTCCAATGGGAAAGCCACAAAAATAAATTCTATTTTAGTGCCATATTCTTTGATAATCTTTTCAACAATTCCTGTTGCTTCTTTGGTATAAGGGCAGGTAAAACAGCCGAACATCACCACTTTAACTTCAGATTTTCCCACTCGCGGCAACCCTTCTAATTCTTTAGGTGCCACCAAATCTTTATTTTCAATTGGTTCTATTCCGCAAGTTGCATGGTCTTCTACTTTTTCCTGAAAAGGATCAAAAATACAAAAAGCACTTGAATCTGGTCCGTTGCAGTTTCCGTATAAATAATAATTGTACAGGCCATAACCGCTGCCCACTAGACTCAAAACAAACAAAATCACAAAAATCCATGACAACACCACAAACTTCTTAAAAACAAAACCAGCCACTTTAGGGGTTCTTTTCATTAATTTGCCTACAATCTTGGCTTTGACTCTCTGGTCAAAATTGCTTTTGCATTTCCTAAAAGTAGCCATCCGGAAAACACATTCAAACGCTTCCCAGGCCAGTTTTCGATAACTGGCGCTAAAGATACCTAGAACAATTAATACCGGCAAAGCAATAAAGCAAACTACCATTCTTAAGTTAACCAAAGAATTCCTTTAAATACCTTATGGAAAAGTTTTTAAATCTTAAACATTTAATAGAAAATATGCAATCAGATTTATTTAACCATATTTTGAAGATTCTTTTGATTAGATTTGATTGCTACAATACTAAACCAATGTGGTGAGATATCCCTTTCAAACCGGGGTTCTGACCGCATGTCTTCTAAAAACATACTGTTGGAATCCTAGTTTGCAGTAAAAAAACAAACGAGGTGGTGCCGAAAAAGGCAACAAAATGAAAGCACAAACAGAATGTGGGTGTGTAATCTGCAACGAGGTTATTACCAACCCCATCTGCCCAGACTGTCTGGCAGAAAGAATGCAAGATTGGTTAATGCAGACCAATCCAAAGCTGGCCAAAGATATCAGGGGCTATCGCTTGGATGGCAAGACCAAATGCCTCTTCTGCGGCAAAGGCATGTCTATTTGTGCTCACTGTTTTAGTATGGATATCTATGAATATCTGTCTGACAACAGCCTCGAACTTGCCACAGAATTCGCAGCCCGCTTTGATTTCGAACTGCGGAAGGAATTAGTTTAAATTTTTATTTTTCTTTTTTCAGAAAACTTTAAAAAAGAGCAATTTAGCTAGAGCTTTATGAAAGCTTTATTACTTTTGTCAAGCGGAATTGACTCTCCTGTGGCCGGCCATCTCATGGTTAGACAAGGCTATGAAGTTTCTGCTGTTCATTTTGAGCACAGTGGGGATAAAAAGAATTTAGAAAAAGTCAAACAATTAGCCAAACATATTGGTATTAAAAAATTATTTATTATCAACAATAGAAAAAACCAGGAATTGATTGCTAATAATTGTAACAGACGATACCAATGCGTTATTTGCAAACGTTTGATGTATAGGATTGCTGAAGCCATTGCCAAAAAAGAAAACATTGAAAATCTTTTGACCGGTGAAAATCTTGCCCAAGTTGCCAGCCAAACCTTAACTAACATGGTTGTTCTCAATAAAACAGTCAAAATCAGAATCTTAAGGCCCCTTTTAGGTTTTGACAAGACCGAAACCATGAAAATCGCCCGACAAATCGGCACTTATGAAATTTCAATCCAAAAATCAACTGGCTGCCCTTTTGTCCCCCACAAACCCATTACCCAGGCCAAACTCAAAGTTGTTGAACAAGAAGAATCAAAACTCAACCTCAGGCAAATAATAGAAAATAATTTAAAATCAGTTGAAATCATAAGGCTGGGTGATAAAAAATGATTATAACTACCACTGATACTATTCCAAATAAAAAAATATCAGAGATTCTTGGTGTTGTCAGGGGCAACACCATCAGAGCTAGATGGTTTGGCCGGGACATTGCTGCTGGTTTTAAAACCATTGTTGGCGGCGAAGTAAAAAGTTATACTGATATGATGACCAAAGCTAGAGATGAAGCTTACAATCGGATGATTGAAGAAGCAAAAAAACTCAAAGCCGATGCTGTTGTTAATGTCCGTTTCATGACTTCAGAAGTTATGCAAGGTTCTGCTGAAATGCTGGCTTATGGAACAGCTGTTAAACTCAAATGATTAAAGTCTTCAACACCTTAGGGAAAAAGAAACAGATTCTCAAACCAATTAAAGACAAACAGATAACCATGTACTCTTGCGGGCCGACTGTTTATGATTTTATCCATATTGGCAATGCCCGAACCTTTCTTGCCTTTGATATCATTGCCCGTTACTTAAAATACCGCGGCTTTAAAGTCAAACACATCCAAAACATCACTGATGTCGGCCATTTAACAGAAGATGAAGTTCGCCAGGACAAAATGCTCAAGGCCGCCAAAAAAGAAAAAGTTTCACCATTAGACTTAGCTAAAAAATATACTCAAAAATATTTTGAAGCCATGGAAAAACTTAACTGGGAAAAACCAGATCAATCTCCTAAAGCCAGTGAAAATGTCAAAGAAATAATTAAACTGGTTGAAGTTTTAGTCAAAAAAGGATTTGCTTATGAAGTTGACGGCACCATTTATTTTGATGTTTCTAAATTCAAAAAATACGGCAAACTTAGCGGCAATACTTTGGAAAAACTTGAAGCCGGTGCTTCAGAAAGAATCAAAAAAGAAATTATCAAAGAAAAACACAGCCCTCATGATTTTGCCCTCTGGTTCAAAGCACCAGAAGAACACGCCCTTAAATGGAAATCTCCTTGGGGTCTGGGCTATCCAGGCTGGCACATTGAATGTTCTGTCATGTCTGCTAAATATCTCGGCCAGACTTTTGATATTCATGGCGGCGGCAAAGATTTGATTTTCCCGCATCATGAAAATGAAAT
>JAHWGZ010000021.1 GCA_019323755.1 Candidatus Woesearchaeota archaeon | reverse complement strand
ATTTGTTATTAACATCAGTTTGTGAACTCATTTTTTACCCCCAGGAAATATTTAGAATCACATCTTTTGGCTATTGAAAAACTCACTTATATTTAAATGTTTCTATGTGGTTACTACTTTAGAGTAGGACTATTAATTAAGTAATTTTAATTTAGTCTCTCTTTCCTGCAGACGAGTTTCCAGTTCTTTAATAAGCTTTTCGTATTTTTCCAACTGGTCAAATTTTTCTGCTGGAACAGCAGTATTGCTTTCGGCAGCTTCGAGAATTTCCTGCTGAAGTGTTTGGTAAGAAGTTTGATTTGATTGATATTCTTTTTTGAGTGCCTTAATTTGATCATTTATAATTTGGGTGTTCTGCTCTCTTTCATCAACTTTTTCATTAATAATTCTTCTGACCAAATTAACTGATTCATTGTCGCCGGGGTATAAAGGAGTTGCATCCAGCCCTTTTCTTAAATCTTCAAAATTTCTCAAGAATTCTTTCATGCCTTCATAATTATTGTCTAAATTGAGGGCAACTATTTTTTCATAAAGTTCCTGGGCCTGCTTTTCAATTTCCTGGCCTTGTTCTTTTTGCTGACCATAAACAGTGATTGTTGATTCTAAATTATGAAGAGCTTCAAGAGCTAATTCAGGGTTATCAAGTTCTTTGACTCTTGCCCTATAACTATCAAGACTGAACTCTGGTTGGGCGTAAGCCCCTTCTTGGATAATGGAATTAATTTCTTCGGTGAGAGTTTGAATTGCCTGTTCTCTTTGTTTTTCTTTTTGTGAAATTGCAGATTGCAGTAATGCAGATTTGTTGGCAAGGAGATGTTGAGCTTCAGCGTATATTTGGCCACTTTCAGATTGAGGACTAACTTTATCCCTAATGTCTTCCAAATATTTTCTAAAAATTGACAAATCTTCTTCGATAATAGCTAGATTTTCTAAAGGCAATGTTTCAATTTCTTTTGTTTTTGATTTAATTTCTAAGGCAAGAACATAATCGTTTCTCTGCATTTTTTTAGCTGCTAAACGATCTTCAAGCGCTTTGACGGCTTTGTTATCATCATCAGGGTCGCCATCTCCACCGACAGTTTTTTCAGCTTCTTTTTTTAATTTTTGAATATCCTGTTCAAGGCGACCATATTCTTCTTCAAAATTATTTTTTGTTTTATCAAGTGCGTTAATAGAATCATCGAGGTTACTGGCTTGGCCAATAATATATTCTCTGTCAGTTTCATCAGGATGTTTCTTTTTTTCTAGTTTTGTTTGGTATGGGGCTGGTTCAGATTTTGTTTTTTCTCCCTTTATTTTCAAAACCAATTCTGACAATTTGCCTTTGGCCCCAGCAAAACCTTTTTTTAAAAGATTGGAATCAGTAGCAGCATCATAAACTGCAAGGCCTGAAACTGTACAGGCAGCAGCAATTACAAGCATTCCAGCGCCAATAGCTGTTTTTCTAATCCAGCCAATTTTTTTCTTTGGAGCAGCTGACTGGACAGGAAGGTGCTGAATCTTTTCCAAGCCATAGCTGGCCGGATCTTCAGTAATCAATGAAAAGACCTCTCCAATGTCCAAATCTTTAATCAAGTAATAATAAGCACTAGTATTTTCAAAATGGTCCTGAATAAATTCTGCCGTAATATCTTTTCCATCAATTCTTTGGAAAGCGAGGTTAACTTTTGAAGCAATATTTTCCAACTGGCTTTTATATCTGGCCTCTTCTTCCTGTTCAAGCCTGGTTTTTTCCTTATGGTTAATTCCAACAATCCGAACCTGGTCCTCCTCATTGAAGTCGTCCAAACATTTCCTGGCATCCTGCAAATGAATAAAATATTCTTTTTTCCCTTCCTTACCTTCAATACTGACAACCCCATTTTTCATCATCCTGGTTTTTTCATCATCCCAATGCTCTCTTTCGCTTTCTTTTTTCTTACCCTGGCTGATTTCTTCTTCTTCTCTTTTTCTTCTTTTGACTTCTTCTGTCCTGGAGTGGAAACGGAGAAATTTAATCAAATCTTCTTCAGTCAATCTCCGGACAGCTGATTTGCCATTATTTTCCTGAAATTCTTCAATACCATACAAATTATAAAATTCCTCGACAGCTTTTCCCGGAGTTACTAATCTTTCCTGGATATTTTCATAATTGTATCTCCTAGTCCTTTCAGCGCCAAGTTTTGCCATAAATTCTTTAGTACTATCAGCAATTTCGTGTTTTGGGTCAGCAATAGTTAATTTTCTTTCTAAAGAAGAAACTTCGTGTTGGAGCTGACCGATATAATCAAGGAACGCTTCAGGCAATTCTTCTGGTTTGATTTGCTTTTTGCCTAGGGCTTGAGCAACTTTGGCAACAAAATCAGGATTAGTTAGTAAACTTTCCTGCTGTTTCTTTAAGTCTTCTAGTTCTTGGATGATAATTTTTGATTTTTGATTTTGTATGGTTTGTTTGGAGTCAATAATCTGTTCAAGTCTTGGAACCAATTCTATAAGATTTTTAGCATCACCAATTCCTGATTGATCAACATACTTTTCTTTAAGGCGATCGATGATTTCAATTTCTTGTTGGTTTATTTGAGCTCTAGTTAATCTAATTGTTTTATCTTTTCTGTCTTTTTTTACTCTTTCTGCATTGTTAAATCTTGTTGTTATGTTCTGTGCAAATTCTTGAGGCATTTCTGCAAGAATCTTTTTTAATTCACTAATTTTTTTGTCTAATTGAGGTTGGACTTTTTCTCTATCTCTATCAGTTACAATGCTTTCACTAAAAGTTCTTGTTTCATCGTACAACTCAAAAACCCTTAGCATTTTTCTTCCTGTTTCTGTTTTTTCATCAACATAATCAAGAAATTGAAACAAAACTTTGGCAGGTTCATCTTGTGGTTCTATTGAGATGCCTAACCTTGTATTAAGGCCTTGTCTTATAATATTATACTTAACCTCACCTTGGTCTCTTAAAAACTGAATAACTCCAGCAACTATTTCAAAAGGTTGTTGTTCTGCACTTAAGTTTGGAATTCCTGATTCAGAAAATAATCTAACAACCTCTTGCAAATCAACTGAAGGGCCTTGTTCTTCTTTGAAAGTTTCTTCTAAAATTCCAGTTCCCGGCTCTTTTGGAGAATTAGAGGAAATTATTTCATCAAGTTCTTCTAACCCTTTTCTTGGTACTATAGCAGGAGACTGATTTTCTCTAAGACGGATTCTAGTGTGTTGATCGGAAAGACCTTTTAGTTCTTTAACCATAGCCGAGATAGTATCCTTGAAGAAAACTTCGTTTGAATCATAAACCCCGCGGTAATGTTTGATAATTTTATTAGGTAAAACAGTTACTCCATGTTCTTCTTCTAATACCCTTGAAACTTCTTCAGCTGCTTCAAACAATCCATTAAACTGAAATTTATCCCCCATAAAAGGATTGAAATTAATCTCTTATTTAAATTTTTCTTATATCACCACTCTAGAGTAGAATAATTATAAAAATGTCTGCCAAAGTTGATAAATAATTCCAGTGGCAAACATGAGAATTAATAATCCGGTAAGAATTTTGCCGATTTTAAGAGAGTACTCTGGTTTTCTTTGTCCAAATCTTTTAGCTTTCCAATAAGCGAGCATGATGAGGATACCATCAACACCACCAGCAATAGCACCAGTAAAACCAATAACTGCAATAAAATTAGTGAGATTGGAAAAAGCAATGAGAATTGGCGGAATAATGGTAAGGAAAAAAGCCCAAAGTTTTTTGAAATGATAATCAAACTCAAACATGCCTTTGAGAGCATAGCCCAGGCCAATAAAAGAAGTAAACATGGCAAAAGCAGCGAAAATATTAGCGGCCAAGCCAAGGTAAGGGCTAGTGTAAAGACTAAGAGCCACAGTGGCAATTCTTTCATTAGGCGCCAAAGCATTGAAATTAGTTAAACCAATAAGGCCGACAACAATTAAAGTGAAGAAGAGGTAAATAGCAATGGGGATAATGCTGCCAATAAAAATGGCTTTTTTCATTTTGTATTTTTCTTTTTCTAACTCTTCCCTGAGTTCGGGGATAGCAGCAGTGCCCACAAAAGCAAATAAGATAACTCCATAAGGCAGGAAAATATTTTGCCAATGAATGCCAGAATAATTTTCTGGATTAATCTGGCTGATGGAGAGAAGGCCGATGCCTAGAACAACTAAAATCATTAAAGTGGTAACAATCATTTCAGCACGGCCAGTGGCTTTAAGACCAATAAAGATGATAATAGAAACAAGAACAAAGAAAATTAATGAGTATAATAAAGGATGACCTATACCTAAAATGGTTTTGAAGATTTGGCCTTCACCTATTAGATAGGCAGTCATGGCACCATAGATGCCCACAATCATGGAAAAAGTCATGAAATGCTTTCCCCATTTGCCAAGGTATTTTTCCATGTAGCCAGAAAGCTGATGCAAACCTTTGGTTCTGAGACTAATTTCTCCAAGGCAAAGATGGAGAACTAAGAGGGCAAAGCCAATAACTAAAAGATTGATAATTCCTAATAACAGTCCGCTTTGGGCAATAACATAAGGAATGCCGAGAACTCCAGCACCAATAACTGTGCCCATCAAAGTGGCTGAAGCTAACCAAAGCTTGTTACGACTGAAGAAATCTTGATGTTCTTTTTTTTGACCTCTTTTTTTGAACATAGTAAAAAAATGGGGACACTGGGACAGTCGAGCTGCGCTCTCGGTCGTTGCCGCAAACGTCAACTATTCGAACCCAGATCCCAGGCTGTCTTCTTTTGGATTTTTGTCAATGCCAATATTGGCACATACCACCAAAAACAGGAGGCCCCTATACAATCCAGCTTATACT
>JAHWGZ010000020.1 GCA_019323755.1 Candidatus Woesearchaeota archaeon | reverse complement strand
CCGAGGCTGGGCAGAGAAAAAAGACATTTTGAACTGCTGGAATACAAATAAAATTCTTAAGGCAATTAAAAAATAAAAATCAGTCAGAATAAAATTTCTTTTCCAAATAATTTTTGATCAGTTTCTCAGAGCAAAAAAACAAGGGCGAGGGTAAATCATTCAGATCAAACCATTTCCATTCTGTGATTTCATCTGGCTCCCTCACAAAAGCTTCGCCTTCAAAATCATCTGCCAGCAAACCAATGGTAATAAAATGGGCGTCATCAACCCGGTCGTTGGTCAAACTCACCACTTGCGCACTTTTCAGTTTAATCCCGGTCTCCTCCTCAACCTCACGCTTAGCTCCTTCAAAAAAACTTTCTCCAAATTTTAACTTGCCGCCCGGCATGGTCCAGGTTCCTTCGCCGTGCAGTAAACTGGATGCTTTCTCAGGGTTGTCATGTCTCTTTCCTAATAACACTTTTCCCTCTCTAAGAATCATCACTCCAAAACCAGCCCCAACATTAGATTTCATTTGAAAATACCTTTACTTCATCTTCAAATTCAATCTCTTCTTTGCCAATTTCTTTTATTGTTGAACTATCAAATTTAAAGTATTTTACTGGCTTATTTTTTTCCTTAGCTATATTGATTTCAGCCAAGACACCATCACTTACTGGCCCAAAAACCCACAATTCTTCAGCGCGGTTGACCATATTATTGTTGCTTTCAATTATTTCCTTGCGGTCAACTGCATCCAGTAACCAGTAATCAAAGATCATAAATGGGTTGGCTGGACAGTATCCTCTGTCCAGAACAAATTTGCTGATAAACATCTTAAAATAAAAATAATGCTTGGAAATAGCAGTATAAATCACTGGTTGCCGGCCATATCTGAATTTGAAAGTATAGTGGGAATAATCCTTGCCAACTTTTATTTCATTTTCAACAAAACCAGGATAAGTAAAAAATCTAACTTTTTTGCCCAGTTCCTGCGCCAGCAAAATTTCAGCCCTGACACCATCACTTAGATTTCCAAAAGCCCAGACTTCATTGCACCATTTAATCAGGCTGTTGTTGGCAGCCCGGACAGATTCTTTTGAAGCCTGGTGAAAAAGATTGTAATCCCAATTCATATAAGGATTAATTGGTACTCCCTTCTGTTCAATCACAAACTTGCTGATTTTTCCTCGGCCCCAAAAATTATCACAGCTAATAGAACAAAAAATAAGTTTCCTCTTTTCTTTTAATTCCATATACTGGTGCTGAAAAACCCCCATCAAAAAATAAAAAGAAAACAGATATTTATAGTTTACCCAAAAATCCTGTTTAAAAAACTCTTGCTCGGTTTTTCCTTTTCTAATTTAGACAGCTGTCCAATCAGTTCTTTCTGTTTCTTATTAAGTTTAGAAGGAACTTCAATCTCTACCCTAACCATCTGGTCGCCGTTGGCATAACCTTCAAGATTGGGCATGCCTTTGCCTTTCATTCTAAGAATTGTATGGCTGGCTGTTCCTGCAGGAATCTTTAGTTTGGCTTTGCCTTCTAGTGTCGGCACTTCTATTTCATCACCCAAAGCAGCCTGTGTAAAAGAAATCGGCACATTCACATACAAATCATCACCGTCTCTCTTAAAGACCTTGTCTGGTTTGACATAAACTACCACATACAAATCTCCTGTGCCTCCGCCGTTTGAGCCGGCAATTCCCTCGCCGCGAACCCTTAGCCTGTTTCCATTGTCAACACCTGGCGGGATAGTTACAGTAATTGTTTTCTTAATCCTGATTCGCCCTTCACCGTCGCATTCAGGGCATTTTTTCTTAATAGATGAGCCGCTGCCTCTGCATTTAGGGCAGGCTGTCTGTGTCTGAAACATGCCAAAAGGTGTCCTGGCAGTCTTGCGAACAAAACCATTGCCTCCGCAGCCATCACAGCTCTCTAAATCTCCGCCCTGGCCATCACACTCTTTGCAGACATCTAATTTATTCAAAGGAATTTTTTTCTCAGTGCCAAAAGCAGCTTCTTTCAAGTCAATTTCTAAATCATACTGCAAGTCAGCTCCCCGTGAAGCGCGACTTCTCCCGCGGCGACCGCCGCCAAAAAACATGTCAAAAATATTGTCAAAATCAAATGAGCCAAAATCAAATCCCCTCATGAAATCACTGAAACCCGCTCCGCCAAAACCCTGGCCAGCGCCAAAGTCAGTTGTTCCAAACTGGTCATACTGCTGTCTTTTATTGTCATCAGCCAGCACAGATACAGCTTCATTGATTTCTTTGAATTTTGCTTCAGCATCAGTTTCTTTATTGATGTCTGGGTGATATTTCTTGGCCAGCCTTTTGTAAGCTTTCTTGATTTCTTCTTTAGAAGAGCTTTTCTCTACTCCGAGGATTTTATAATAGTCTTTACTCATCTTTTATTTTCCACAATACCTCTACATTTCTTAGAACCACAAGTGCATGCCATAGTCTGTCCAGGAATAAAGGAATCTGAATAATCACTGGTTATTTCTTCTCCTTTTTTGATATCTCTCAATGCAACATCTGAATTATTATCAACTACTTTGGTGTTGGGGTCGCAAGAATGATTAACATATTTGGCAGGAGATTGTTGAAGAATAAATTTACCGCCAGATGGGAATGCATATCTTTTTTCTTTTTCTGGCAAATTATCTACTTCTTCTTTTGTAAGAGTTGTATCAGTATTCCATTTGATTACTACTTCACCTTTTTTAAAATCACGATTAGCAAAAACCCCTTCTCCTTCAAGTGTAGATTTCTTTATAATAATATTGGGATTAATTTCATACTCCCAGCCCGGCCGCCATTTTCCTGTTTTCCGCCAGTCTTCTTTTATTGCTTGTTCCCAGGTTTTGCCATCCAATACAACATCCAAAGCCAACTGCGGAGCTTTATGGGCAACAATAGCAATATGTTTTTCATCATATTTTTCTTTCAACATTTTCAAAAAATCACGAACCCTTTTTTCCACGTCGTGATAACTTTCACCATTAGGAAAAGCTTTTTCCAAACAAGGATAAGCATACACTTTTTCTCCTTCTGCTCCATTCCAGTCCCCGTAATTGCATTCCCGCAGTCTTTTATCCTGAATTATTTTATATCCATCAAAACCAAGCTTGGCAGAATCAACAGCTCTTTTCAAATCTGAACAAAAGACCACATCAAATTTTTTGTCAGCAACCAATTTTCCCAATTCTTTGGCTTGTTTAATCCCTAATTCTGACAATTCACCATGATTCCACCCAGTAGCAATATGGTTTTCATTGTCAGTTGTAGTCCCGTGAACAAAATAAGTTATTTTAACTGTCATCTTTCATCTTTATGACTTCTTCTGCCAAACCCTCTGGTGTAAATTTCAAATTCCTGAAAATTTCTTTCTCAATCTTCAGAATTCTTTTTTTCTCAAGACCAGCATCAAGCCCGGTTTTCTCGTAGAAATCAGCGTGCCTTAGCTGAATGTCTTCATATCTTTCATCAACAGAGACAATCTTGGTGTGCATGACTCTTCTGTCAGCATAAGCCAGGACCTTTTCTTCCCATGCTTTGGGCTCGCCTTTAATCACTGAAGTCACGCCGTGTTTGATTATCACACCAGCTACTTTGGGATAAATGTCCTTCAGCACTTCATAGGCAGCTTCAGAATGGTCCATATGGCCGTATCTCTCTTTCATTTTTTCCCAGACTGTCTGCTCTTCTCTCTTGGCCCCCTCAAAAGTGTCAAAGTTAATGACTCTCATTAGATCATGCAGCATTGAAGCTGCATCAACCAGGTCAACATCAATGTCAATGCCAGCTGCCCTTAATCTCTTGGCCAAAAGCACGGCTATTTTATTGACGATCTGGCAGTGCCTTCTGATACCTATCGGTACCATGTACTTGTCCATTAAGTTAAGACAATCTCTTCTGTTAGGTATCATTTTTTATCCTTTTTCTCCTCTTTGAAATCAGCGTCAACTACTTTTTCATCGCCTTTTTTATTTCCGCCTTTTTCTTCTTTACCGGCCTGTGCAGCTGCTGCCTGCTGATAAACTTTGGCGCCGATTTCTGAGACAACTTTGTTCAGTTCTTCTATTTTCTTTTTCATCGCCTGGATGTCATCTTTACCACGCGCTTCCTCTAATTCCTTGACCTTAGCTTCAATCTTCTCTTTAATATCCTTTCCGGCTTTTTCTCCAAATTCATCCAAAACTTTTTTGGTTTGGTGAATCAAAGCATCAGCCTGGTTTTCTGTATTGATTTTGTCAATTCTTTTCTTGTCTTCTTCTTCGTATTTCTTGGCTTCTTCTTTCATCTTTTCAATGTCGCTTTCATTAAGATTGCTGGTTCCAGTGATTCTGATAGCCTGTTCTTTGCTGGTGCCTAAATCCTTGGCATTGACATTGACAATACCATTGGCATCAATGTCAAAAGTCACTTCAATTTGCGGCACTCCGCGCGGTGCCGGTGGAATTCCGATCAAATCAAACTGCCCCAGCACTTTATTGTCGCCAAACATCGGCCTTTCTCCCTGGCCAACACGGATAGTCACTGCTGTCTGATTGTCAGCCGCAGTTGAAAATATCTGTGATTTTTTTGTTGGGATAGTTGTGTTGCGGTCAATTAATTTTGTAAAGACTCCGCCCAGAGTTTCAATACCCAATGATAAAGGAGTTACATCCAGCAGCAAAACATCCTTGACTTCTCCTGCTAAAACTCCGCCCTGGATAGCTGCTCCAGAAGCCACACATTCCATAGGGTCAACTCCTCTTTCAACTTTATTGCCGACCCATTCTTCTACTTTCTTCTGGACAATTGGCATTCTGGTTGGCCCGCCAACCAAAATAACTTTGGTGATATCGTTGTGGCTCAAGCCAGCGTCTTTTAATGACTGGTCAACGCTTTTCTTGCACTTGTCAACAATCTTTTCAACCAGTTCCTCAAGCTTGGCCCTGGAAATCTTCATCTGCAGGTGCTTTGGCCCTTTGTCTGAAGCAGAAACAAACGGCAGATTGATTTCAGTTTCCATGGTGGTGCTCAATTCAATCTTGGCTTTTTCAGCTGCTTCACGGACTCTTTGCATTGCTGTGGCATCGTCATTTAAATCAATGCCGTGTTCTTTCTTGAAATTGTTAACAATTAAATTTATCAGATCGTCATCCATGTCAGTGCCGCCCAGCTGCGTGTCGCCAGACGTGCTTTTGACTTCAAAAACACCTTCGCCAAATTCCATGATTGTGACGTCCAGTGTTCCGCCGCCAAAATCAAAGACTAAAATTTTCTGCTCTTTGTCAGCTTTGTCCAGGCCATAAGCCAGAGAAGCAGCAGTCGGTTCATTGACAATACGTACAACTTCCAGGCCGGCAATTGCACCAGCATCTTTGGTTGCCTGTCTTTGTGAGTCATCAAAATAAGCCGGAACAGTAATCACAGCTTTCTCAATTTTATGGCCTAAAAAAGCCTCTACATCTTTTTTGATTTTCTTTAAAATAAAAGCAGAGATTTGCTGCGGTGTATATTCCTTGCCATAAACATTATACTTGAAATTGCTTCCCATCTTTCTTTTGGCTGCCATGACAGTTCCTTCTGGATTTGAAACAGCCTGTCTTCTGGCTGGCTCTCCGACCAAAACCTGGCCGTCCTTTGTAAAGGCCACCACAGATGGAAACGCCTTTCCGTAAAGAGAAGCTCCTTCTGCTGAAGGCACTATTTTTGGCCTGCCTGCCTCTAAAACAGCAGCTGCAGAATTTGAAGTACCAAGATCAATACCAATAATTTTTTCTTTACTCATTTTTTTCATCCTCCAGAGAGTTTTTCAGTTCTTCAACTCTCTCTTGTTTCAGTATTTTTCTATCACCTATTTTTTCTTTGAAGGATTGAACATCAACAACTTCTAAAAATTTGACCAGTTTGTTGTAGTCAATTTTATCCCTGCCGATTGCCCCCAATGCTTCGTAAATACTCTGGTCATAAGTTATCAAGACAGTGTTCTCTGGTTTGCACAGGATTAAAGTGTCTAACTTGTCTGAAGCCCCCAGCAAGTATCTGTAAATTGCCTCAGCTTTAAGGAACATCTTTTGCATTTGCATTTTTTACCTCAGTATTTTATATTCCAGCATTTTCCTCAATGTCTTTTGGTTAGGCACCAGTTCAGACAGACTGCCGCCAGGAATAACTGCTCCGCCTGATTCAATGTAAGTTGCCCATTCACGGACACTTTGCGGGTCAGTGGGATTGACAAAATGGTTTAATGTAAACCACAGGTGCAATGCCTCGCCGTATTCATTGTGGTTGCTGATTTTGCATTCCATGGGTTTGGCTTCGTGAATCATGCAGCCTTCTTTTTCATCAAAAAAAACACACTGGCCAGCATGCTTGCCCGTTCTTTTGATTTTAGGCCTGAATAAAGTAGTATTAAATCGTGTCATTGGCTCCAGCCATATTTTCTTGAAATTTTCTTCGTCTAATTTAAGGAACTTGGCTGTTTTTGGCAGCTGTTCTTCTGTGAAACATCCGCTGCCCTGCTGGCAGCCTTCATTGCATTTGGCGCAGGCTGTGCCCAGATGGCAGTGCCCTAATTCAACAATCTTTTCAACAGGAGTATCTTTTTTAATCATTTTTTTACCTCCGTAAAAAAATGCCAGGAAATTTTTAATTTCCGCTGCATTTTTTTTTACCTCCGTTT
>JAHWGZ010000019.1 GCA_019323755.1 Candidatus Woesearchaeota archaeon | reverse complement strand
GGTCGCATCCACCTTATCTCATAATAGGTGACGTCACCTTCATCATCAACAATCCCAATTAACAACCTTTTCTTGGTGGAATGTGCTACCCTGTTCTTAGCGGCAAATTCATACCAGGTCAAATGCTCTCCTTCATGTACTGGATAAACTACCCATCGCGCATGATCTTCACCTGGCTTCACACCTCTATCATAAATCCTGAAATCAGCTCCAAATTTAAGTGCTGTTTTAATTATATACCCGCGATTACGAATGTCCTTAAACACGCAATAACGAACCCAAAAATTCGGCTCAGCCTCTTTAGCCTTTTTCAAAAATCCTTCATAACTTAATTTCCGGCCGTTGATTGATTTCACCGAAAGCTTCCCAGCTTCTATTAAATAAAGGCCTTCTAGCAAAGACAGCTGTACCTTGCCCCCTTCCAGCATAATTCCAAATCTGCTCTGATTATAAAAATCTCTGGCTGCATCACTGTCCTCAGTAATAATTCTCTCCCGTTCCAGGACTCCTTTAACTAGCTTTTTCTTCTCTTTACTTTTTGCTTTAACTTTCTTTGCCATATTGATAAATAAAAAAATCGCCTTAATAAAGCTTTTCTTTTTTCTTATTCGAAAACTTTATATATCAGGCCTAATTATTTATCTCTAGAAAATCAGAGGGGTTTAACATGGCTGAAGATAAAGAAAAAAAATTTTCAAAAGATTTGGTTGGTAAAACTGTAGTTAGCAAAACCGGTAAACGTTTTGGTGAAGTCGGTGACATTATCTTTGAAGTTCGTTCTGGAGAACTGATCCATTTAGTCCTTAAAAACCCAACTGCTTATACTGAAAAGCTTGAACTAGAAAAGGACAAGGAAGGCAATATTCTTATACCTTTCTCTGCAGTTATTGCTACTGGCGACTTTATGGTTGTTTCTGAAGAAGATATAGTCTAAATCAATAAACTATTTATACAACTAGCAGTTCTGAATTAGCATGACCTCTGCAATGTGGACTGAAAAGTATCGGCCTGAAAATTTCTCAGACATTTACGGCCAGGATGAGATAGTTAAACGTGTCCAGGCCTTTATTGAACAAAAAAATATGCCCCATCTTCTCTTTTCAGGCCCAGCCGGTATTGGTAAAACCTCCTTGGCTTTGGTCATTGCCAAACAATTTTTCAAAGAAACCTGGCGCCAGAATTTTCTCGAATTAAATGCTTCTGACGAACGCGGCATTGATATCATCAGAAATAAGGTCAAAGATTTTGCCAGAACCAAGGCTATTGGTGATGTCCCTTTCAAAATTATTTACTTGGACGAATCAGACGCCCTTACCAGAGAAGCTCAGCAAGCTCTCAGAAGAACTATGGAAAACTTTACCAAGACCTGCCGCTTTGTCTTGGCCTGCAATTACTCTTCTAAGATCATTGATCCTATTCAGTCTCGCTGCGCTGTTTTTCATTTCAAGCCGTTAAAAAAAGAAGATATCTTCAGCCTCATCAAAAAAATTGCCCAGGCAGAAAATCTTAAAATTAATACTGATGCTCAAGAAGTTCTGTATGAGATTTCTGGCGGAGACTGCCGTAAATTAGAAAACATTCTCCAAAGCTCTGCTGTTATTGATCAAAACATCACTAAAGACCTGATCTATTCCTTGGCTTCAGCAGCCCGCCCCAGGGAAATTAAAGAAGTGCTCGAGCTAGCTCTTCAACAAGATTTTATCAAATCCAGAAACAAACTTATTGACACCCTGCTCCAGCACGGCCTCAGCGGCCTTGATATCATCAAACAAATCCAGAGAGAAATCTGGAATTTAAACATCTCCGACCAACTCAAGGTCAAATTTATTGATCACTGCGGAGAAATTGAATTTAGAATGGTGGAAGGCTCCGACGAATTTCTCCAGCTTGAAGCCTTCCTGGCTTATCTTCAGTTTAACTCAAACTCTCTTTGATTTTAATATTTTCTTGGATTACTGTTTGATAAACATAACTCAATTCTAATTCCATTTGTTTGGTGTACAAGGTACCAGCTTCTAAAGGAGTTCTTAGTCTGCAGGTTACTGTGGCTCTGCCGTCAATTAATCTTGCTTCATTCTCACGGCCTGCGCTTCTGCATTCCCACATACCTGGATCTGTTTTCATATTAAATCCCAATTGACCATACCTTGAATCAAATTCTTCACCGGTCTTGGTCACTTTGCCGCCGCCTGAATTCTCAATTTCAAAGGTTAACACAATCACGCCTCTGCCAGCCATATCTTCTTTTACTGACCTTACTATAACTGGTGCTCCAGAAACAAAGACCTCTTTGTTTTCCTTGACTTCACAAACACTTGTGTCAGTCAAATCTTCTTTAAAGCAGACCTTAGGCACAATTGCTCTGGTTTTGTATTTGTATTCAATTGTGGCAAAAATATCTGGCTGATAGTATCCTGTTATTCTATGCTTGTATCTGGCCTCTGCTGCTGGTGTGAAATCAATAATTTCTTCTCCGCCAGCTTGATTAAATTCAGAGATTTTTTCAATCATTCTTTCATTGCCCTTGGCATCACTGGGAATATTTTCAAAATCAGCCAAATTAATTCCCTTTAATCTTATCAATAAATCACCTGGTGCAATGTCCTCTTCTCCTTTGTTTTTGACTATGATTTCAATTGGAAAACTTTCTGTATCATAAATCTCATAGATTCCTCCTTCCTGGATTCCAAACGGTTCAAAATTAGCCACTACCCCTTGCGAACCGCCTTGAAAAACCGAAGCTATTTGTGCCCCTTCATCTTCTCCAGCACAGCCAGCCAAAAATAAAACCATTATTAATGTTAAACCTAAAATTATTCTTCTCATTTTTCACACCTCATCTTGGAGTTCTGATAATATCAATTTTTTTAGAAATTGATTGCAGATAATTATAATTTAATTTGATTTGCAGCGGTGTTTCATAAGCTGCGGTATTGCCAATGCCAAAAGTGCAGAATATTTTGCCCTTTCCATTTGTTATTCTGGCTATCCCGTCTTGTGGTGTGCACTTTTCTGGGAATTGGCCTGATAAAGAAACTGTAAAGCCTACTTCATCAAAATCATCATAATATAGTCCGCCAGGGCACAAATTCAGGCTTGTTTGTGGAGAAACTACCCGGCCGCCGCCTGCATTGCTAATATCTATTTCAAAAATTGCTTTTTGACCCAGCATATCCACACCCACTCTGTCAATTGAAACTGGCGCTCCCTGACCGCCGCCCAAGGCAACATCCCTGACTTGGCAGGCCTTTTGTTCAGATGTCAGTTGGTAAAAAGCAGGGTCAATGCAGACTTGTGGACTGGCAACAGTTTGATAATTATAACAAGCGCTTAAAACCAAATTTGGAGAATATTTGTCAACTCCTGTCGGCAGATACATACTTGTTGACTTGAACTCAATCTGGTTAAAGCCGCCTTCAGTATTAAAAACACTCTTGCCGTCAATATCACCGCAGGCCTGTCTTTTCAACAACCCTCTTACAATATTCCAATCCGGGCCGCTGATTTCCAGAAAACAATTATCTCCTCTGCCTGAAATCAAATCATAAGCCCCAGTATTTTTTATTTCAGTTATAATCACTAGATCATCAATATCATAAATAGAATTAGGTGGCAGACCGCTTACAAAATTTAACTGCAGGCCTTGTGTTCCTGAACGGACATAACTGGCCAAACCAGCTGTTTCTTCTGGCCTTTCGCCTCCTCTTACAAAACCTTGGCAGCCTACAATAAATAAAAGAACTAACAATCCCGCCATCCACCACTTTTTCATTTTAGTCAAATTAATGATTATTTTTATTTAAATCTTTTGGAAATAAAATTTTCCAAGAGATTTAAACTTAGAAAATGCAAAGCATTTTCTCTCGTTTAAATCTTTCTTTCTAAACCTGTAAACTCTTGATTTTAAAACTTTTTTTCTCTTTGATTTGATAGGTATAATAAATTGCCGCATAAAACGGAGTTTTGTAATTAGCTGCCCCTACCTCATAAGCTGTGCAGACAAAAACCTTCTCCCCTGCTTCACGCAATTCCAAAAACCTTGGTTCACATGTTAATCTTCGATTGCCTAGCTTGGCTTCCTCAAGATAAAGAGGGCTGGTTAAAGTTCCTTTGCCCCTGTTCTCAATATATAATTTAAAAACAATCTTAGCGCCTGCTCCTTCAGGAACCGTTATCTCTTCGATCTTTGTGATTGCCACTGGTGCTCCTTGTCCAGATAAACTAATGCTTTGTTCTGGCTTGCAGCTGTCCTCGCTTAATTTTAAATCAGAATACAAATTAGTGTTTACACACACGTCTGTCTGCGCCTCAGACCTATAATCATATTTTCCAATCACAAAATAAGTCGCTGGATATTCTTTTGCCCCGCCCAAACTTCTTAATACCTGGCCGTCAAATTCTTCAATATAAAATCCGCCTTCTGGGTTAGTGATGCTTTTTCCCGGAATCGGCTCTAAAACTTTTCTTTTCTGAGATAAAATTACATAGCTCTCATCAAAACCAGCAATCTCTAATTCCCCTCTTTTAATATCATAAGCCCCGGTATTTTTCATCCTTAACCCAATCTTAAAGCTTCCGCCCTCATACATTTCTTTTGGTGGCAAACCATCCAAGCTTTCTATTTCCAAACCGCCATACCCTTTTCTAAAATCAACTGCTGTTGGTGATCTACCGGTATCCATTCCCCCTATTAGTCCGCACCCTACTAAAAAAACCACCAACACCAAT
>JAHWGZ010000018.1 GCA_019323755.1 Candidatus Woesearchaeota archaeon | reverse complement strand
TAGTATATATATTTTTCGTGAATTCACTATTTAACAGTACTAACCATATATCCTTCTTAAAATTTTATGATTTAGCTGTGCAACCCTTTTCAAAGATTCAAGAACAATTGGCACATTTTTTTCTTTCCAATAAATTTCATGCAGTTTATTACATGCATCATAAATTTCTGATTTTTTGCTGGAAAAAGAATAAGCCAGATTAGCATCGTCTTTATAAAAAGCCGCCATGGTACTTAAGAAAGTTTGGTGTATTCCGCGGATAATTTCAATTATTTTGTTAATTGTTTGGCCTTTGATTTTGTTTGTTTTAATGATTAGTACCAGTTTAGCAATTTCAGCAGCAATTGATTCCAAAAACAAAGCATTGTTCCAATAAGCAAATAACTGGGCAGTATTTACCTTGAATATTTTTGATGATGAAGTATCCCTTATTCCTTTTTTAATAGCTTTAAAAAGTAAGAAAAAATGCCGGTCAACATCATCATTGCGGCTTCCAACATCATCATATTTTCCTTCAAGAATATCATTAAACATGGCTCTTATTAAATGGTCCATTTTCCTAAAAATCTGATTTAAGTCAATAGTGCTAAAATCGAGAAAATCCTTTAGGACTATCTTATTTTTTGCTGATTCAATTATCTCTAAGGCAATTAAGTCGCGTGCAATATTCTCAATTTGTGGTAAATAATTTTTTAAATCCTCACCTTTCAGAACAATCTGGTTGTATGATTTAAGATATGCAGATATTAGTATCCTTTTAATCTCATCAATTCTTTTGCCGTCAGTCTCAACCAGGATTTCTGAAAAAGTTTCTTTTATTGAGCTAACATTGCCCTTAGGTGTTAACATTAATGAATCTTCATGGTTTTCAACAAGAATAAAGCTGCCTTTGTCAAGCTTATTTTCAACAACCCAGCTTTTAGGAATAGAAATAACATAGCCGCCCTTGCCAAATGAAATTAGTTTACGGTAGTCCATTTTTTCCAAAAAATGCCAGGACAAATAAGTTTGTCCGCTGCATTAATTTACCCCCCATCAAAACATATGAGTCATATATGTTATATATGTGATATGAAACAAGTATTTAAACTTTTCTTACTATATATGATTCCAGAAAGCTTCCAATCTATTGGAAGGGGGTGGAAAATGGTTTATCCAAAGAAAGTTAGAAGAGTTGAAGACGATTGGGTAGATGATGACATCTATTCAGATGACTTTAGGGAATTGCTGATTGAAGATGATGCCATCTCTGCTGAAGAAGAGGCCTTTATGAGGGGCTGGGAGGAGGCAAAATAAAATGTTAAAATCTCTGTTGGGTATTGGAGATTTGGAAATAACTGACAAAGAAATCATGGCTAGGTTTAAGCATGCCTATGACCATAACCTAGATGCAGTTGAGTTTCTGATGGCTGACGGCAGCAAAGTTGTTGTCAGGATGCCGCACTTGGACCATTCCAAGTACTTTGATCCGTGGGACTAAAAAATGTTATACCAAGACAACAAAGGCAATATCTGGAAAAAAGAGCAAGTCGCTAACTTGACTAGCAGCCAGATTCAAGAGCTGGGAATTCATTTGATTTTTCCAGGCAACTGAAAACTCTGTTTCTTTCACATAGACGGGCCTCTGTGACCTAGTTTTAGAACTATTTTTCTCGTCGATAAACGCACCAAAAGCTTTATAAAGCAAAACAACCTTTTCTATATAGGGATTTCTCGTCGATAAAGACTCGGAAATAGCCCTTATTTTAACCTAAAAACAACAAAAATGACTGCAGATTATGGTGCTGAGCACATCAAGAAATTAAGCGGTAGAGAAGCAGTTAGACAGCGCGCTCCTATGTATATTGGAGACACCAGCCTAAGGGGCTTCCATCATTTAGTTTACGAAGCAGTAGATAATTCAATAGACGAAGCACTGGCTGGCTACTGCACCAAAATTATTGTCATCATCCATAAAAATGGCTTTGTTTCTGTGATTGACAATGGCCGCGGCATCCCGATTAAAATCCACCCAGAGCACAAAATCTCAGCTTTGCAGTTAGTTTTAACTGAACTTCACGCTGGCGGTAAATTTGACAAAAAAACATACAAAGTTTCAGGTGGTTTGCACGGCGTTGGTATTTCTGTTGTTAACTTTCTTTCAGAAAAACTTGAGGTGGAAGTTGAAAGAGACGGCAAAAAAGTTAAACAGCTCTATGAAAAAGGCATTCCAGTCACAGAAGTCCAGGAAATTGGAGAATCAGCAGAACACGGCACTAAAGTCACCTTTAAGCCAGACCAGGAAATTTTTGGCCAGTTAGAATTTAATTTCGAAACCCTGGCCAAACGTTTGAGGGAATTGGCTTTCCTTAATTCAGGCATTGAAATTGAACTTACTGATGAAAGAACAGACAAAAAACAGATCTTCAAATATGACGGCGGAGTCAAAGCCTTTGTTGAATTCCTCAACAAAAATAAAACTTCCTTAACTCCGATTATTTATGCTAAAAAATCAAAAGATGATTATGAACTGGAATATGGCCTGCAGTATAATGACGGCTACCAGGAAAATCTTCATACATTTGCCAATAACATCAACACTATTGAAGGCGGAACTCATTTAAGCGGCTTTAGGACTGCTTTGACCAGGGTTCTGAACACTTATGCTAAAAAGCACAATATTGAAGTTAAATTCTCAGGCGACGATGCCAGAGAAGGATTAACAGCCATTATTTCAATTAAACTGGCCAATCCTCAGTTTGAAGGCCAGACCAAAACCAAATTAGGCAATTCAGAAGTCCAGGGAATTGTCAGCTCCTTGGTTAACGACTCTTTAATGGAATTCTTAGAGGAAAATCCAGCTGTTGCCAAAACAATTTTAAATAAATGCGCAGAAGCAGCCCGCGCCAGAGCAGCTGCTCAAAAAGCCAAGGAACTGACCAGAAGAAAATCAGCTCTTGAATTTGGCTCTTTGCCAGGCAAATTATCTGACTGCTCTAACAGGGATCCGGCTAAATGCGAAATTTACATTGTTGAAGGAGATTCAGCAGGCGGCTCTGCCAAGCAGGGCAGAAACCGCGAGTTTCAAGCCATTCTTCCTTTAAGAGGTAAAATCCTTAATGTTGAAAAAGCCAGATTAAACAAAATCTTTGAAAACAATGAAATTACCAATATGATTACAGCTATTGGCACAGGTGTTGGAGAGGAATTTAATGTTGAAAAAGCAAGATATCATAAAATTATTATTATGACAGACGCTGATGTTGACGGCGCCCACATCAGAACTCTGTTGCTCACTTTTTTTTACCGCTACATGAAACAATTGATTGAAGCTGGCTATCTTTACATTGCCCAGCCTCCTTTGTACAAAGTCCAGAAAGGCAAGTCATTTCAATATGTTTACACAGAAGAAGAAATGAAAAAAGCAGTCAAAGAAATGGGCGAAGGCACCAATGTCTCCCGCTACAAAGGTCTGGGTGAAATGAATCCCAAACAATTATGGGAAACCACCATGAACCCCGGCAACAGAATCATCAAACAAGTCACTATTGAAGATGGCATTGAAGCTGACCGGATTTTTACTATTCTAATGGGTGATGAAGTCCTGCCCAGAAGAAAATTCATCCAAGAGCACGCTAAAGAAGTTGTTAATTTAGATATTTAACTACTTCTCAGTGATGAAAAAAACGAAAGATTTATAAACTAATTCTCCAAAATAAGCTTATTATGGCAAAGAAATCTAAAACTGGAAGTTTAGCTAATGGTTCTCCAGATCCAGTTATTCCTTGGGAAATGGGGACTCATGTAATTGAGGATCTGAGTGATGCAGACCCAGAACTTGCCAGGCTTCTTAGGGCCTCAAAAGCCAGAGGCATGCTTCGGGATTGGCTCTCAAAACTAGAAGAAGCCAAAGCCCCTGAAAAAGATTTAGAAGGACTGACTTCTCTTGATGGAGTTTTTAATTATCTTTTAAACACTGTCCGGGATAGTTTTGCAGTTAATCAAAATTTAAATCGTGAATTAGACGGATTAAAAAGAGACCACGGAGCTTTGAATACTCTTTATCAGCGCGAAAAAAAGTCTAAAGAAGAAAGAAAGAAAATTGAAGCAAATTTTATGAAGAATCTTTTCTCTGATGTTTTTAATTTATTTTCTGCTTTTGAGGTTTATGATGAATTTACTAGAAAAAATGTAACCGGCATTTACAAAAATCAGGTTCAAAGAGCCTTGCAGGAGTTATCAAAATGCAGAACAGACCAGCTGGGCTTGCCGCAAAGAGAAGACCACGGTTATTCTCTTGAAGACCAGCTTCAGGGCCTTAAAGTTACTTTTACTGATCCTGATCTGGCTTTAGCATTTTATGATAAATTTGTTAAATTAAAAGGACAGCAAACCAGGGATTTTTCTAATATGTATGTAGAATTGCTTACTGAACGCAATCGTTTAAGAATTAAATTAAGAGAAAAAGGTCTTTCTGATACTTTAATTGATGGTGAAGTAAAGCGTGAACAAAAGATTCATGGCATAGCCAAATTCGAGAGAAGCACATTTGAAGGCGACTGTCAAGCTCTTTTAGATCACAAAGACCTTCCAGAAGATCCGGAAATTCCAGAAGAAGAAGACAAAAGGATGACAGTTAAAAAAATGGCTAGAAAATACGGGCCAATAGTTGAAGATTATTACAAAGTTGTTGATGCCCTTGAAAAACTTGAAGTTGTCTTGCCTGGGCTAAAAAACCTTACTGAACCTAGAGAAAGAATTGGTTATTTCGTCAGCCGTGCTGCTGAAATTAATAAATATGTTGCCAGTTTGCAGGAAGAAGCCAAAAAGAATATTGCTGAAGTTAATCAGGCCAGAGAAAGAGTTAAACAAGCAGAAGATGCTGTTACTGGTTTAGAAGAAAAAATCAAAACACATTCAAGGCAGATTTTCCAGATTTTCGGCGCATTGGGAAAACAGCTTAAGAAAAAAGGCATTGCCTATGAATTTGGTTATGAAAAGGTCAATGGCAAAGACCCAATTGAATATTTTGGCATTATTAGAGCAGAGTTGATTAATGTCGGCAGAACTCTTGCAGATTTGATTAAAAGAGAGGCTGGTTTAAAAAATGAAATAAAGGAACTATCAGGATACAAAGCCAAGGCCGGAGAGATTGCCACAAAAGCCAGATATTACAGAGAAAGAGTTAAGGAATTAACAGATCCAGAACAAGAAGATTTAAGAGTTGCTTTATTTGAACAAATTAAAGGTGTTAGACATACTTTCTTAAATTTGATTGAAGGTTTTGGAGTCAAAGGAGAATTTGAATATTTGAACAGTGAAAGAAAATTACCAGCAACTATTTCATATGAAAAGTTAATTGAAGAGCATTATTTAGGTATTTTAGACGATGCTATTGCCTTGACTGAAACCGAATTTGCTGATTTCCAAAAAATGCAGGATTCTTTGGTTGATGTTACTGAACAAAAGCAAAGATTGGCTGCCAGATATCAGTGTGAAACTTTTGATGAGTTAAGTGAAAAAGTTGTTGCAATAAGCAGAATGATTGAAAACACCCAAACAAAAAAAGATTTGGAAAAACAATTCAAAAAATATATTTCTGAATTTGGTTTAAGAAAAAATAGGAAATTTGAAACACTTTTGGATAATTTAAATATTTTGATTGCCACAATTAAAGGTGGTTATGTCGCCGAGGATTATTTGGAGACCAAAACAGGCCGGTCTTTTATGGGAAGAATTTATCAGTCAAAACCACAGGGCAGCAACCAGGAACTAAAAGAACTTATTATTTCTCATTATGAGGCCCTAAAGAAAATTGAACAAGGATATCGGGAAATTGATCAGGCAGAAAAAGAAACCATTGAAACCGCTGTCCAGTTAAATCCAGAAAAAGACACTGTCCAGAAAGCCAAAAGTCTGGTTAATACTATCAACAAACAGATGGATAAATATGCTAAGCAAGAAGCTGCTAACCAGGAAATCACTGGCTCTGAAGAATACCAGAAAGCAGCTGAAAATTTCAGTGTTGCTTCTAAAACAGGCGAGTTTTTGGGCGTTGAAATCAGTTCACCAGCTGATTTAATGGCTGCTTTGCAGCATGAAAGAGCAACTTACGCCAGCCTGATTGAAGCCCACAAAAAATACCAGGAATTAAAGAAAGAAGCAGCCCAAAGAACTGCCTCTTAAGCATAAATAGCGAAAATCATAAATTTTCTGGGTTACTTAACGTAACCTTTATAAATCCCCCACAATTTTTCTCTCGCTATGGCTAAAGCTAAAGCAAAAGTCACTGCAAAAATCAAGAAGAAGTTCTGGTATCCTATTTTAGCTCCAAAAATATTCAATAATTCAAAAATAGGGGAGATTTATTTGACTGAGGCTGCCCAGGCCACTGGCCGGAGTTTCTGGCATGGTTTAAAGGATTTGTCTGAAAACATGCGCGACCAGAATGTTTACCTTTGTTTTAAAATCAAGAATGCTCTTAATAACAATTTGAACACTGAAATTG
>JAHWGZ010000017.1 GCA_019323755.1 Candidatus Woesearchaeota archaeon | reverse complement strand
TGGGGTTGGAGAGATGATTGCCAATACGATTATTGCTTGTAGCGAAAGTGTTTCCCAAGCTGCTTATCAGATGAGAGTAACGTAAGAAACGTTGATTAGAGAAGCTCAGAAATATGAATTAACCCATTTGGTTGAAAGAGAAAAGTCCTAAATAACCTCGCTAACACCTTCTCTTTTGACTATCTTGATAACATTATCAACAAAACTCTCGATTTTGTTTTCATGAGAAACAATAATGGCCTGTTTAACGCCGAGCTGTTCTAAAACATCCCTGACTTTATCTAATTGTTCTGAGGAAAAGCCGTCTGTGGGCTCATCTAAGATAAGGAGGTCTTTGGTTTTAATTGAGGAAATAACATCATTAACAACTTTGTTAAGGGCTAAACGGTAGGCTAGGGCTGTTGAAGTGCGTTCTCCGCCTGACAAATGGTTTAAATCAACTTCATAGCCGTTTTGTTCAATAATGGGGTTAAAACAATCATCTAATTTAGCAATGATGTTTTCATCTTCGATTAACATAGAAAACCATTGCTGGAAAAGCTCATTGAATTCTCTCTGGATGCGGGCCATAACATGCTTTTCAATTGTGGTCATTAAATTCAGGAAATGGTCGTGAAGCCAGTTCTGGGTCTGTAGGATTTTAGAGAGTTTTTGCTTGATAAGATTTTTGGCCTTGATTTCATTGGTTAAAGATTCAACAAACATTTTGAGATTGGCAATTTCAGTCTCAATCCTGGTCTTTTCAATGTTAAGCTGTTCTTTTTCTTCCTGTTTTTTTTCTAGATTGGCTTTGAATTCCTGGTATTCTTCTTCAATTTTCTCATCCAGGCCAATTTTTAATTTCAAATCTGTTTTTTGCGAGAGAAGAAGCCGGATATCATTTTCAATTTCCTGGTTGTGCTGCTCCAGTTCCCTGAGATTTTTTTCCAGGTGCTGTTTTTCCCTAAGTTTTTCCAGGATTTCTTTGTTCTTTTTGATTTGAGCTTGTTTTTCTTCTAAATTGTTTTTATTGGCTTCGTCAAGATTTTTTTCAATCTGGAAAATCTGGGTTTTTTTATTTTCAAGCTCAGTAATTTTGCTTTGGAGATGGCGGTTGGTTTCTTCAAGGTTTTTGATTTCTGTTTTAATCCTTTCAAACTCTTTTTCATGCTCAAAGGTCTGGTCAATGGCCTGTTTGAGAGCTTCTAGTTTCAAATGATTTTGTTTTTTCTGCTCAAGGCAGTTATTAATCCTTTTTTCATAAAGAATCATTTTTTCCCTGGTTTCGCGGTTGATATTTTCCTTGTGCTCCTTAGGCACAATCTGCTGGCAAGTGGGGCATTTGGAAAAAGTAAGGATTTTGCTTTTTAATTCCAGAGCCTGTTTTTGATTGATTTCGTATTCATTGAGAGCCAGATTAATTTTTTCCATGGATTTTTCAAGCTCTTGTTTTTTATTCTGATAGTCTTTGATATCCTGGATTTTTTGCTTTAATTCATCCATTCTCTGCCTCTGGCCAGGCAGGTCTTTGATTTTTTGATTGGTGGTCTCAATTTCATTCTGCAATTCCTGGATTCTGGTCTTAACAGCCTGATACTGGGCAGTTAAAGAAGACTTTTTTTCTGCGACAACTGAAATAAGACTTTCATCCTCTGAAATCTGGTTTTGGAGCTGTTCCAAAGAATAATCTGAAGGTATTTGGGTTGACTGCTGTTTAATTTGATTAATTTTTTCTGTGTTTTTGTTTTTTTGCTCTGATTTTACTTTTTCCTGGGCCTGGAGTATTTCCAATTGTTTTCTTAATTCATTGAGCTGCTTGATTTTGTTTTCTGCTTCCTGGATCTGGTTCTTGATTTGGATGATTTCCTGGTGGGCAGTTTCTATTTTGGGATTTAATTCATTGATTTGCCGGCTGTTTTTGTCAAGCTCTTCTTGTTTTTGTTTGAGCTGCTGATTAAGGTCTTCCAGGTCTTCTGTTTTGATCTCAAGCTCTTTTCTTTTTGATTTTAATTCTTTGATATAAAGAAGTGTGTTTTCCTTGATTTTTTTGTATTTGTCAATGTTAAAAATTTTTCTTAAGGTGTTTAACCTTGACTCTTCGTCATCTGTCAGGATTTCCTTCATTTCTTCCTGAGGTGTGTAGACAGTATAGCGGAAAACATAATTTTTCTTTTTGCTGGCTAATTCCAGCGGATAGCCAAGAAGTTCAATAATCTGGGTCTTGATTTCAACAGGCATAAGGTCTTTTTTGGTGCCGTTGATAACTAAATGGCCGGCAGTCTGGGCAATGGCGTTCTTGCCTTTTTTGAGGGTTCTTTTGATAATAATGTCCTGGTCTTTGATTTGGAAATTCAGTTCAACAAAAGCTTCGTTTTCACCTTTCCTAAGAAGAGCATTAGTGGAAAGACGGTCTAAATCTGTGCCAAACAAGGCAAATTCAACTGCATAAAGAATAGATGATTTGCCAGAGCCAATATCACCGCTTAAGAGAACTGAGCCAGTCGGGAAAGTGATAATCTGGTCCTGATAGCTGCGAATATTCTTTAATCTAAGTGACTTAATAATCATAGAAATTTTGAGTCTGGGTGATTTATATTTTTTTATATGGTAGAGTGTTTATTTTTGAACAACACCCAGGCAAAAAGAATCTTTTTTTCTTAATCTGCGGCATCTTTCAAAATCAGAGAAAGCAGGCGCCTGGCTGGCTTCTGTTTCATCAACCATCTTGACCTTATCTTCTATGCTGGGACCGCCTCTGAAATACATGCTATTGAATTCATCAAGGGCTTTTCTGGAGCCAGCAGCCACATAAAGCTTTTTGTGGTTGTATTCAATGCAGTAAAATTGCGGTTCGACCATTTCAAAGTTATTGTTTGAGGTGGTATTTAAAGTTTATTTTTTGTCAATAACAAAAGGGTCTTCCCAGCCATCAAGCTCGCTTGAAGTGCCGTGTTTGGTATGGTAAACAAACCTTGATTTTTCCATTTGGCCGTTGATCAAACACTGGCAGTAAAAAATAACCTGGGCACCCTGTTCATAAATTTCAAGGGCTTTGACTTCGGGTTTGATATTACAGGCCAGATTGTAAGGAAAATTAATTTCCATGGTTAATGAACCCAGGGCTAAATTGAGGCTGCGATGGCCTGGTCTTTTTACTTGGCTGTAAAAACAAAGGTTTTCTGAAGCGCACAAAGAAAGCCGGCCTCTTGAACCAGGAATATTTTCTGAAAAACCGCCGGTGTAGATTTTAAGGAGACTGTTCTCCCTGACTATTTTTTCCAGGTCATCCAAAGGAACTGAGGAATCAAAATTATGTTTTTTGAAAAAGCTTGTCAATTGTTTTTTGTCAACCACATAATTTCCTTCCTGCTGCTCCAGATGGTAAAGAACATAAAAGAAATGGTCTTTAAGTTCTGGAAATTCATGGTTTTCAAAGAAGTCTTCTAAATTAACTTCTTTGAGCTGGTTTTGATAAACCATAATCTGCAGTCTGGCTGTTTCCTGCTCTGGGATCTGATAAGAAGAGCAGCCGGTTAAAAGGGCAAAGATTAAGGCTAATTCTCGACGCATGTTTACTATTATACTTTATGAGAATAAAAAGTTTTGGGGAAAAATATTTATAGTCAGAACCACAGAAGATTTCCATGGAAGTATACATTGCTTTTTATTCCAAGTTTAATTTCAATATCTTGGGATATGGGGTTAAAGAATGGGAAAGGCCTGGTTTAGAAAGGCTGCTGCCAGAAGGTTCTTTTTTGATCTCCAATGATTTGCGGGAGATTCAGAGCAAAGCCGCCTGTTCGATGTGGTCTTTTCTTCACGGCCTGGCTGAAAAAGAAGAGGATTATTTTACAGCACGAATCAAAGAGCCGGGCGATGAATTAGTTAAAAAAATACTAGAAGAGATGAATTTTCCGGCAATCTATTTTTTGCATGAATCAGACAAACTTGAATTTGAGAAAAAATTTGGTGTGGTTGCTGTTTTTCCGGGCGAAGAGAAATGGAAAGATATTTCCTGGAGAAATTATGTGGCTGTGGCCTGGCCTAATGATTAAACTGCCTGTTAAATTTTCTCTGGCCAAATAGAATCCAATATAGAGCAAAAAGGCCGACAATGCTTAAAATTGCGATTAAAGCTGTTTGCATTTAATACAATTTTTCTAAGATGTTTAAATAGTTTTGGGGATTTTTAAGGAAATCCAGCTTAGGAAGATCAGTGAAATACATTGGTTTTTCTGTGAGGCCAAATTCTTTGACCTGGGTTGGTTTGGCTTCTCTGGGCTCTGTTGTTTTGGAATAATTCTTGTTTTTGACAAAGCCTTCTGTGGTGTAATACCACATCAAACCTTTTTTGTTTTTGATGGAATTATAGTTTGATTTTGATGCCAGGGCCATCCAATTGGCAGCAACCAGGACTTTATTTGTGGGGTTAGTGGTGACATGGGCATAGTTTGGCGGAACAACAACTTTGTCGCCTGGCTTGGCTTTGATAATAATAAAGTCTGTGCCGTCATTTTTTTGCAAGAGATAATGCCCTTCTCCGTGCAAGACTTCATAGACTTCTGTATAAGTTAAATTGGTGTTGGGAACTAATTTATGGAAATGGCCGGCAGTCTTGTTGAATTCTTTGCCGATTTTTATTCCGGGAATAACAGTAATGTCATATCTCAGGCCATTGTCGGCAATATGGGTTTTGTGTTTGTTTAAGCAAAGGTTTCTGTACATGTAATAGAATTTGGTTTTAGCACTGGTTGCATAGGGCTGCATCAGGACATCTTTGATTTCATTGTAAGTTCTGATGTCAACTTGAACTTTATTGGCTTCTGGTGAGAAAATTATTTGCTTGTTTTTGTCTAATTTAATTGGCAAACCCGATGTTTTTTGCAAATCTATCATTTTTATGACCTCCCAAAATCATCTTCATATCTGATAATATCATTCTCATCAAAATCTCCGTATGAGATTTCCAAAACTCTGCCAGGGCCGATTAATCTGTGTTTTTGGCCTCTTTTGATTTCAAACCGGTCTCCTGGTTTTGTTTCATATGTCTTATTGTCAAGAACTATTTTAATGTTGCCGTCAAGAACAACCCAAGCTTCATCTCTGTTTTTATGTGACTGGAGGCTTAATTTAGCATTGTCTTTGGCGGTTATTATTTTAACTGTTGATTTTTCATTGTGAGAGAATTGTTCAAACTTGCCCCAGGGCCTTTCCTCTTTGTAATACATTAATTTGAGAATGATTGGCTGTTTTATATAATTTATTATAATAAAAGTTATAAACTATGAAAAAAAATTTGTTTTGGGTGATATTAATGAATGAACAACAGGCAGTAGAGGGATTAACAAAAGCTTTAATAAAAAGTGGAACAGGCTATGAAATAAACAAAAGCAAAGAAATTGCCCAAATTGTTTACAAAGTCATAGCTGAACATCTGGGTTCAGCACCAGCTGACACTGACAGATGGAAAGGGGAAAAAACATGCTTACAAAAAGATTTAGGTTTGGATTCTCTTGATTTTGTGGAATTGGCTATGGGTGTAGAAGATGAGTTGGATATGTCTTTTCCAGAGAAAACTGAAAAAAGATATTGGGATGAAGGAAAAACTCTTGTTTTAGATATTTTACAATTGAGTTATAAACTCAGATATAACTAGCCTGATTAAATTCAAATTAAAAAAGAAAAAAAAGGCCCCCGAGGTTAGGGGGCAAAAGGAGGTCGAGGGTTTCTCGATAGAGGTGTTTTTTATTATTTTAAAGGAGGTGTGTTTTTTCTTAAGGTAAGTAATAGCAACCCTTTATAAATAGGCTAT
>JAHWGZ010000002.1 GCA_019323755.1 Candidatus Woesearchaeota archaeon | reverse complement strand
CGGCGGGCCATGGCAGTTCCTAAATGAATAAACCTTAACTGGTCCTGGCTGTGGGCGTCTGTGCCAATGCAGAATTTACAGCCAATTTCTTTGGCTATTTTAACTAATTCTCCATTGAGATCTAACCTGTTTGGAGACGCATTGATTTCTAAAAAGATGTTTTTATCTTTGGCTTTTTGAAAGATTTTTTCGAGATTAAAGCGGTAGCCCGGCCTTTCATTGAGAAGCCGGCCAGTGGGGTGGGCCAAAGCATTGATAGGATAATTTTCCAAAACATGAAGAAGACGTTCAGTCATAACTTGCTCTGATTGTTTGAAAGCAGAATGAACACCAGCAATAACAAAATCAAGCTGCTTAAGCATGGGTTTTGTAATAGTAAGATTGCCGTCTTTGTTAATGTCAATCTCTGCGCCGATTAGTATTTTCATTCCCGGAATTTTTTTCCTGGCTTTTTTAACGGCAGCAGCATATTTTTTCAGTTTTTTTTCATCAAGGGAATTGACTATGCCCATGGGGCTGATATGGTCAGTGATGGCAATGATTTTATGGCCCAGGCGTTTGGCTTCTCTGGCCATCTCTTCAATTGAATTGTTGCCGTCTGAGAATTTTGTGTGCATCTGGAAATCAGCGCGGACATCCTTGTAATTGACAAGGTTTGGCAGCCTGTGTTTTAAAGAAGCTTCAACTTCTCCAGAATGAGTTCTGATTTCTGGAGGCGGTGTCTGCATGTTCAATTTTTTATAAATCTCTTCTTCGGTTCTGCCGGCAATCCACTTTTTTGTTCTTTTTTTGAAAAGGCCGTATTCTGAAAGAGTGTAGCCTTTTTTGAGAGCAATCTTGCGGACTTCAATGTTGTGCTGCTTATTGCCTGTGAAGTACTGCAAAGCAGAGCCAAATTCCCTGTCTGGCAAAACCCTGAAGTCAATCTGGAGATTGTTTTTTAATCTGACGCTGGCTTTGGTCGGGCCTTTGGCAATTGTTTTTTTAACTTCTTTAAGATGAGTGAAAAAATCAATGGTTTGTTTTGGTTTGTTTGAAATAGCGAGAATATCCAAGTCGCCAACTGTTTCCTTCATTCTCCTGTAAGAGCCGGCGATTTCAACTCTTTTGATGAATTTTTGCGACTGCAGTTGTTGTTTTATTTCTTCGGCCAATGGTTGGACATGACCCAACAAAGTTCTTTTTGATTTTTTGGCAAACTTGATGCCTTCTTCAATGTTTTTTTCTGTGGTTATCCCCAAAGTTGGTATTTTCTGGAGTTTGTGTTTTTTAATGGCTGCTTTTAATTGTTTGATATTTTTTATTTTTAATTTTTTATAGAGAAGTTTTATTTTTTTAGGACCAAGGCCGGGGATTTTTGAAAGCTCTTCGATATCAACAGGAAGTTTTTTCTTTAGCTCTTCATAAGCTTTGATTTTTCCGGTTTTGATGTATTCCTCTATTTTTTTGGCAATTGACTCGCCGACACCAGGAATTTCTTTTAATTCTTTGATGCCACCTCTTTTGTAGATGTCCCTGACATCTTCTGACAATGATTCTATTGAAAGAGCTGCCCTTTGGTAAGCCTGGGGCTTAAAGGAAACCTCTTTCATTTCTAAAATTTCAGAAATCTGGTACAGGATTTGGGCTATTTCTAAGTTGGTCATTTTACCTCTTTTTGGTTTTGTATTGTTTTGAAGTTTATAAAGTTTATTTTGGCTGAGACTTTTTTCGCAAGATAATTTATATATTCTTTTTGACTGGTTTTGATTATGGTTTATCTGACTGAGAAAGGAAAACAGTATTTAGAAGAATGGCGCAGACTGAGGAATGATTTTAACAGTAATCTGCCGGGCTTTATTATTGAAGAATTTCCAGTAAGCAGGAATGAAGGATTGTATGGCTGGACTTTTGTGCCTCCTGACGGAAAAATCAGAAGAAGAGAAGATTTGGGCGGCGGGATTCACCAAGGCAAAAAAACAGATTTGCATGAATTGGGCCATGACAAATTAAATGACGGTGAAATGTGTGAATATGTGACAAGACTATTGACTGAAGAAAGAATGAAAAGTGTTGTGCCAGAGGAAAAAATTAAATATGGGGGCAACCATAAAGATTATCCAAGATGAAACGGATTCATTTAACTGTGATTGGTAAAGTGCAGGGCCTTGGCTTTAGGAATGATGCCAGGAAAAAAGCAATTGAGTTAGGCATCAGGGGCTGGGTCAAAAATGTTGATGACAAGGTTGAGATAATGGCTGAGGGAAATGAAAAAAGATTAGAGGAATTTATTGAATGGTGCCACCAGGGGCCTTCTAGAGCTGAAGTTGAGTTTGTCCAGGCTGAAAATGAGAAATATACCGGAGAATTTAAGAAATTTGAGATTAGGTATTAATCTATTTCTTTACTTCTGCCTGCTACACCATTCTGTATCTCTATAACATGATAAAACGGATCCTGAACTTTAAGAACGTTGATTCCTAAATCTTTGGCAAAGGCCTCTAATTCTTCCTTGATATTATCTAAATATTCCGGTCCTGGCTGCGGACAGTTTTCTATCCGACTCCAGGTTTCATTTTGATAGTGTAATTCAACGGTTGATTTTGGTCTTGAGTGAAATGAAAAACTAGCAGCACCCATACCAAAAAAATCTCTACTACTACCTACTGGCCCATAGGACTCTTCCCAAAAGGCAATGGCTTTTTCATCTATTTGTTCCTGGTATCTTTGATAAATTGAATCTAAAAAAGAAATTATTGATTTATTTAAATTATCAGCTGTTCTTTTTGCTTTTTCAAATTCTTTTATATCTCCAACCAAACCCATATTATTTTTTATTAAGGTTAATGACTATTTAAAATTTATGATAGAAAATCCTAACGAGTAAACAATCTGTGCTTTTCATTGCCTTCTAATTCCAATAAAATTCTTTTGATAATGGTTGTTTTTGGATCTGGCAGTAACTTAACTCTTGATTTTAAATCTGAGAAGTTTTCAAAAGGTTTTTCTTTTCTCTGCTCAATGATTTCCCACATGTGTTTCTTGCCCAAACCAGGCAAAAGCTCTAACTGGTGCATTCTTGTGGTCAAAGGCTGGGCATTGTTGAAGAAACCAACAAACTTGGCTTCGTTTTTAGAAACCAGCTCTTCAATAACGTGCTTTAATTCTGAGCGGGCTGTAGCTGTTAACCTATCAAATGGTAGTCTGCCTTTAATATGATGAATTTTGTCTCTTTTGCCTTCACCAATGTAGACTTCTTCATAAGGCTGGAGGAAAATTTCTTTTTTTGGAACAAGTTCCAATAAAGTAAAGAAAGTTTTGCCAAGAGCTTGAGCTATGGGTGTCTTTTGATGGCTCGGACGCTTATCAAAAGGATAGCCGTGCTGCAGATAGTCCAGCACAACAGCTTGCTCTTCCTTGGTTGGTATTTGTTCTTCCATGGTATACTTAATAGAGAGGATATTTTTAAATTTTACTGTAAAAGAAGTCACTTAAATTCTTTGACAATAGTAATAACTTTTTCCATGTCCTTTTTGGAAAGGCTTAAGGTATAGCCAGAAAGGATGGTTTTTAAGTCATCAACATCTTCTGGCAAAAGGTCGACGATTTTAATGATTTGATCGTCCTTGAGCCTGGAGATCTTTAAGCTTTCTAGTTTTTTCTTTAATTCCAGTGATTTTTCATCGCTTAATTTAACAAAGTCATTGAGATATTCTTCTGCTTTATTGGCTCTGAAATTAAGTTCGCCGTCCCGTTTTTTGATATCAGCCAGGCTTTTCTTGACTTCAGCCAAACTGAAGGGTTCTTCTGAAATAATTGTTGGTTTAACCATTTTTAATCACGCTTTAGCTAAATGAATAGGGTGGATAATTATTTTTCTTGGGTTTTTATTGACTAAAACAATAACTTCGTAGCAGCGGCCCTGCTTTTTATTGACAACAGCCATTTTGCTGAAATAACGCTTGTGGCAAAGGCTTTTTTGGTGGGCTGATTCTGGCTGAATAACCACTTTATCGCCTTTTTTGAACTGCTGGAAGTATATCTTTAAGCTAATCTTGCTTTTTCTACGGTAATCTTTCTTTAATCTGTAGCGGGTTTTTCTTCTGGAACCCCCAATTCTTGTAACCATTTGCGTTTATAGGCAGTAACTATTATAAAAAGCTTGTGGTTTAAATTAATACTATTCGAGAATAAAAACATTTATATAAGAGCTTTATTTTATGATAGCTATCAAATAGAGGGGGAGAGAAAATGAGGAACTTCCTATTAGGCTTAAAAGAAAAATTATCTGCAAAAAAACCAGAAGAAGGCGAATTTGAAGAGTATGTTGAACTAGGTTCTGAAGGCGCTGAAGACAAAGGCAAAGTTATGGTCAGGCCGTTTATGATTGAAGATTTTGAAGATATTAAACCAATTCTTGATTCATTACGCGAAGTATATACCATTGCTTTGGTCAACATCAAACCTTTGAAAGAAAAAGATTTGGTTGAATTGAAAAGAGCAATCAATAAATTGAAGAAAACCTGCGATGCAATTGAAGGCGACATTGCCGGCTTTGGCGAAGATTATATTGTAGCTGTGACAAATTTTGCTTCAATTTATAGGTCTAAGGAAACCGAAGAAGTTCGCGAATAAATTTTTTTTCTCTTCCTATTTTTATTATGGAATTTGACACATCCAAGGGGAAAGTTGCAATTGGTTCTGCTACAGTTAGTGATTTAAAAGATTTGATTCCTGTGTATAAAGAAGTGTTTAAGGTCCATGATATCTTTACTAAATCAGATGAAGAGATTATTTCTTATTTTAAAACAGTGGTTGATGATTTCTTGGTGGCTAAGGTTGACGGCAAGGTTGTTGGCGGTGTTTTAGTCAAGAAGAAAGATGAAGAGTGGCGTTTGAATCATTTGGTTGTGGCTGACGGTTATAGAGATTTAAATATTGGCTCTCATTTGATCAAAGCTGCTGAAGAAAAGATTGGTTCTGGAAAAATTGGTGTTCATCTGTCTGCCAATGAAGAAGCTGCTCTGCCTTTCTACAAGAAAATGGGCTTTGCTGTTGAGAAAGAAGAAGTTGGTTATTATCGCGAAGGTGAGAAGGTTTTCTTTTTGATTAAGGAGATTTAAGAATCAGTTATTTCACAATTAATTTTTATGT
>JAHWGZ010000016.1 GCA_019323755.1 Candidatus Woesearchaeota archaeon | reverse complement strand
TTATCAAGATAGTCAAAAGAGAAGGTGTTAGCGAGGTGATCTAAATGCCCGATTTTAAAAAACCAGTTACATATTGCTTTGGAGCTCCTTAAGAATTCTTATTGTCACTAACAAGTAGTTAACAATAGAAAGATTTATAAATAAGTCCGGCTATAATTGGATTATGGCAGAGAATCCAATTTACCAATGTCCAAACAAAGCCTTAACCAAGGCAGATTTGATTAATTATGCTAATCTCAGAAGCCAGCTTTTGTCTGACCAGGAGCTTGATCCTTTTTATCTTAAAACATTAGATTCTTTTGGTAAAGATGCCAGGGAAATCTGTAAAACAATTGACACCCACCTCGCCAAATGTCCTGATTGCCAGGACGAACTAAACCAGGATTTGGAAAAACTTACTAATCTGAGGATGAGCGCTGAAATAACAGCAGAAGGCATTCTTAATCTTCACTCTGGTTCTTTAGAGGAATATACTATGCTTTCTATTGGAGAGCACTATCAAAAAGCTAAAAGTGATTTTGAGCCCAAACATCTTGACGTCAGCTCAGATCCAGATTGGATCGCCAGATTAAAAGACTATCTCTTTAAAAAAATGTCAAAATATGTTCATGACAAACCCTTCAAGCTTGACCCAGAATTTGAAAAACACCTTGATGGCTGCCAAACTTGCCAGGATTATCAGAATATCACTGAAAAATTTATTAGAAGCATTATCAAATGCTTATGAGTTTTCTTTTTCAAACAAATGGGTTAATTCATATTTTTGTGCCTCTTTAAGCAGCGTTTCAGGATCAGTCCCCATTTGATAAGCTGTCCTGGAAACACTTCTCCCGCAGGCAATAATTGTATGGGCAATCATCTCTCCAACCACATCTTTTCTATAAACCTCTCGAGTAATTTCATCAGCTCCTTTCATTATACCACCCCAATTTAACTTCTGCCCCGTTTCATCGGTGCCCTTTCAATACCTTCTTTTTCCAGAATCTCGTCTAATTTTGTTTTGCTTATGCCTAATTCACTGGCTGCCATTTTCCTGCCCCGGCAGTTAATTTTGCCGTTTCTTTCATAACTGCCAATAACCTTTGCAGCATCATAAATTGGTTTTAAATTGTAATTTCCGCTTCTAATTCCCATTTTTACCAGATATAAACTAAATAAGCAATTACCACACCTAAAACACCACCAACCAAAACCTGGGCTGGTGTGTGGCCCATTGCATAATGCAGTTTTTTGTGCAGCTTTAAATTCTTTGCGATTTTGCTTAGCATCAGCCCTTCTTCACCGACTGAACGCCGCACACCAAATGCATCTCTGATTACAATCGCTGCTAAAACCAGGGAAATTACAAGAGAAGTAGTGATTCCCTCAACCAAATAAATAATAGTCACCAGTGAAGTTACAAAAGCTGAATGTGATGAAGGCATGCCCCCAGTAACAACTATATCTTTCCAGGCCAGTTTTTTGTTCTCAGCAAAATAAATCAGAATCTTGATTAACTGCACACCCAAACCTGCAATAAGCACTGCCAGAAGTATTTTGTTGCCTATCAGCTCTTTTAACATAACTAAAAGGATAAGTTTTATATTTAAAAATGTTTCCCAAGACTTTATGGGGCCGTAGTGTAGCTTGGCTATCACTCAGGGCTGGGGGTCCTGCAACCCGTGTTCAAATCACGGCGGCCCCACTATTTTTTTTGGCGTGGAGATAGGTCTTTTATAAAAGCAAACTTAACAAAACCTCTTTCCCCTGCTCTTTCTTGATTCCAGGAGCTAGGTGTAGAATCTAAAATAAACAAATACAAACCATCATCAATCTGGCAGAACTCTGCGCCCCACACCTCAATCTCTTTAGTTATTTTTGGCCCATTAACAATAAGCCGACCCAGCTTTACATTTTCTCCTGTAAAAATATTTTGACTGTAAACATCAGGGAAAAGATATTTTAGCACATAATCATTGCCCCCAATAGAGTAAGACTTTTCTTGGTTCATAAAGATTTTACTTACGGGGGGTAGAGGTTCCAAAACTTTTTCTTCTAACCTTCTTATGTCATCAGATTCAGCCTTTCCAGTCAAAACCGGTCCTTCCAACCCCCTAGGCTGCTCTCTTCCCAAATATCCTTTTGTTGCCAACCAGACCAAAGCAGGAATAGTTGCTGCCAGCCCCAACTCCGCTAACAAATCATACTTCCCCATAAAATATCTTCAGTAAAGAGACCTTATAAATCTTTTCTCGAATAAAAAACCATAAACTTTATATATAACTGTTAACTATTGTTAACAAAATGAAAAAACTAATCTTTCCCCAGGAAATCGAAGTTTGGTATGTTCTGCCAGCCATTAGAAAACAATTAGCAGTTGAATTAGTTAAAGGCGGACTTTCACAAAGCCAAGTCTCTCAGCTATTGGACTGCAGCAGAGCCTCTATTACCCAATATATCAAAAAACAAAGAGGCCAGGAAATTTTGCCTTCAGGAATCAAAAGACATGTTAAAAAATCAGCCAGTCAAATCATCAAAAAACAGTCGACTGTTTTCAAAGAAGTAATGTTTATTTCACAATTAATAAAAAACACTGGCTTGCTTTGCCAGATACATAAAAAATTAGGCCTGGCCAAATGCCAGTGCCAAAAAGACTGTGAATTGGAGGTCTGAATATGAAAGAAATAACCAAAGAAATGAAAATATTGGATTTAGTCAATGAATATCCAGAAGCAGCAGAAGTTTTGTTTGAAGCTGGTGTTCATTGTGTTGGCTGTCATTTGGCTGCTAATGAAAGTTTGGAACAGGGTTTAAGTGCCCATGGTCTGACAGAAAAAGAAATTGAAGATCTAATAGAAAAAATCAAAGAAAAAATAAAACCAAAATGATTTATCTAGACCATTCCGCCACCACTTATGTGGACCTAGAAGTTAAAAAGGAAATGGATAGATATTTCTCTCAGGAATTTGGCAATCCCGGCTCAATGCATCAGGCAGGATTAACAGCCAAAGAAGCTGTTAAAAATGCTAGAGAAAAAATTGCTCAAATTTTAAACTGCCAACCCCAAGAAATTATCTTTACCTCTGGCGGCACAGAATCAGTTAATTTGGCAATTCAAGGATTAGCTAAAGAAAAGAAACAAGGACACATCATCACAACCAAAACAGAGCACCATGCTGTTTTAGAGACTTGTAAAGCACTGGAAAAACAAGGTTTTGAAGTGACTTATTTAGATGTTGATAAATTTGGAATGGTCAATCCAGGCGATGTTGGAAAAAATATCAAACCCAACACCATTCTTGTCTCAATTATCTATGCCAATAATGAAATTGGCACTATCAACAACATCAAAGAGATTTCAAAAATAACAAAGAAACACAATATCCCGCTCCATACAGACGCCTGTCAGGCAGGTTTATTGGACTTGAATGTTGGCGCCGACTTAGTGACTTTAAATGGTTCAAAAATATACGGACCCAAAGGCATTGGTATTTTATACAAAAATAAAAATATCAAGCTTCAGCCAATTATCTACGGCGGAGGCCAGGAATTTAATTTGCGTTCTGGAACAGAAAATGTTCCTGGTATTGTTGGTTTTGCCAGAGCTTTGGAATTAATTCAAAAAAATAAAGAACAGGAATCAAAAAGACTAATCCAACTAAGAGACAAATTAATTGAAAATATCAAAAAAATTCCCAAAGCCATTCTTAACGGTCACCCAACTGAAAGGCATCCAGGTAATGTTAATTTTTCATTTGCAGATATTGAAGGAGAATCAATTGTTCTCCATTTAAACGAACAAGGAATTTGTGCTTCAACTGGCTCTGCCTGCACTTCAAATGATTTAGAACCATCTCATGTTTTAATTGCCGCTGGCCAGCCAGCAGAAATTGCCCACGGCTCAATCAGGTTTACATTGGGAAAACAAACCACTGAAAAAGATATTGAAGAAGTGATTGAAAAGTTGCCAAAAATAATTGAATCTTTAAGAAAAATATCACCGGTTCAATTGGAGATTAAAAATGAAATCAAGACTTAATGTTAATCCAGAAGACCAAAAAACAAAATCAAGTCTTCATGTTGTCCTTTTAGATTACATTGGGGAATTCGAAGAACTGATTGGCCCTGTCAGAGGAACCGCCGTACTTGGCATTGATAATATCCAAGACCGCCCCGTTATTGAGTTCTTTAAAGGGCTTGGTGCTAATATAACTCTTTTGAGATATGATCACCATTGGAGACAGCTGCCCGTTAAAGAGAATTTTGATATTGTTGTCACTGAAGGCGTTGTTTCAAAAGTCCAATCAATCAATTATTATGTTCAAGATCCAGCCGAATGGTTTTATTCAGAAGTGCTGCGCATTTTAAAACCAAGCGGGCATTACATTAGCAATGACTTTTTAGTTGAGCCAGTTGATTTGGAAAAAGCCGGCTTTGTTGACGTTAAAAAAATAATTTCTGACTCATTCCTGTACGGGAGGAAATCATGATCAAAGCAGTTATTTTTGATTTTGACGGAGTTTTGGTAGATTCATTGCCCCTGGCAGTTGATGCCAACAATGCTTTGTTCAAAAAACTTGGTGCCATCAAGACATGTAAAGACAAAGACGAGTTTAGAACAAATTTCTCCATGTCATTTGACGAGCATTTTGCCAAGTATGGTGTTGTTGTGGAAAATCCAGCCAAAAACTTCGGCGATTTTTATTACAATTACTTGTTAAACAACAAACACAAGATGAAACCTAATTCAGCCATGCATCCTGTTTTGAAAGAACTTTCACAAAAATACAAGCTGGCTGTTGTTTCTTCAAGCTGGTATGGGGTTGTTCACACCACACTCAAAGACCACGGCATTTTGGATTACTTTGAAAGCATCTCAACCATAGAAAATCCTGGTTCTAAAGGTGAGCGTCTCCTGCAGACTTTGAAATTGCTGGGCATTGAACCCCACGAAGCCATTTACGTCGGAGATATGGTCCATGATGTTGTTTCTGGAAGGCAGGCCCAAATCAAAACAACCATTATCCATAATAAAATGTCCTGGAATCATAAGAAGGATATTCTTAAAGAAGATCCAGAAATCATCATTGAACATCCTGAACAGCTCCTGGAGGTACTGGAAAATGACTGAAAACTGGTTTTACTCAGAAAAAGTCAAGGATCATTTCTTTAATCCAAGAAATATCTGCAAATGTGAAGACCATTTAAAAGAATTCAAAGCAGATGGAATCGGAGAAGTTGGTTCTCCTGTTTGCGGAGACGTCATGAAAATGTGGATTAAAGTCAAAGACAACAAAATCATTGACTGCAAATGGAAAACCTTTGGCTGCGCCTCAGCCATTGCTTCCACATCAATGCTTTCAGTCATGGCTATTGGCAAAACACTGGAAGAAGCTGAAAAGATTACACCCCAAGACATTCTCAAAGAATTAGGTGGTTTGCCAGCTAAAAAAGTTCATTGTTCTGTTTTAGGAGATAAAGCCTTGAGAGCAGCGATTAAGGATTACAGGGAAAAATGCAACAAATAATCTTGCCGGGATGTGCAATTTCAGTTATAGAAACCATAGATATTTGCAATAATGAAAAAATGGTTACTTATGTTATTAATTACAACCAGTTGAAGCCCCAAGGAAAAGGCGTTCTTTATATTAAAAGATTAGAAGAATTAACCAACGGCCTTAGTCATGAAAAAAAATTATTCCAAATCTTGTCCCAGGAAGGATTCACCCCCCAAAATCTTGTTTCCAGGATGGAAAGTTTTTATCCTAATGGAGAAAAATTAACTCCAGAACAGCTTCGGCAATATTCAAGAAAAGGGATTGGTTCAATTTTATTCAAGCTTATGGTTGCCCACGCTTTGAAAGAAGATGCCAAAGCAATTTATACTGTTAGCGGGACTGATTCTGGCATGTCTTTTTTCAGAAAAAAAGAATTAACTGAAGTTGATACACCTGGATTCCAGGCCAATCTTTTCTATAAATTAATTTAAATTAACCACTTCTTCGTTACATCAAAACATCAAATTTCACCATAAATATTTTAAATTCCAACCATTTAGTAGCAAATACAATGAAAATCAACCTAGAAATTGGAAAACCGCATGCTTTCAAATCAGACTTAATTGTAATTGGTTTGTTTGAAAAAGAAGCCCCTGACAAACACCTTGATGATGCTTTGGACAAAGAAATTTCAAATCTAATTAAATCAGAGGAATTCAAAGGAGAAGAAGGGCAGGTTCAAATTATCACTACTTTAGGCAAAATTCACGCTAAAAAAATACTTTTGATTGGTTTAGGCAAAAAGAAAGAATTTAATCTGGAAAAATTAAGAAGAGCTGCTGCTCATTCAGCCAAACACGTTAGAAATTTAGGTATTAAAATCTTCTCAACAACCCTGCAGTCTGTTCTTTTGGACAGAATCACTTTAGACAAAGCCAAAGCAGTTGTTGAAGGCACTTTGCTGGGCCTCTATCAATTCAACCAGTTCAAGACAGTTGATAAAGATAAAATCAAAGAAATTCAGGAAATGATTATTCTTGATAATTCAGAAAAAAACAGAAGAGCTATTGATGAAGCTGTCAAAACCTCAACCATCATCTGCGAAGCCACTAATTACACTAAAGATATTGTTAATATGCCGGCCAGTATTGCCAATCCCAATTATCTTGCCAACGAAGCCAAGAAAATGGCCAAGCAGTTCAAATTAAAAATCAAGGTTTTCAGCAAAAGAGACCTGGAAAAAATGGGCATGAACTGTATTTTAGCAGTTGGCCAGGGCTCAGAAGAAGAGCCAAAATTAGTTGTTTTAGAATATAATTCCAGCAAAAAAGGAGGCATTGCTTTTGTTGGCAAAGGCGTCTGCTTTGACAGCGGCGGACTGGACATCAAACCCGCTTCTTATATGGCTGACATGAAATCAGATGATGCTGGAGCAGCTGCTGTTTTAGGCCTTATCAAAGCTGCTGCCCAATTAAAAATACCTAGAAAAATCATTGCAGTCATACCTTTAGTTGAAAACATGACTGGCGGCAAAGCCTACAAACCAGGCGACATTATCACTGCTTATAACAAAAAAACAGTTGAAGTTGCCCACACAGATGCAGAAGGGCGTTTAATTTTAGCTGATGCTTTGGCTTATGCTGAAACCATGAAGCCAGACCTGATTATTGACATTGCCACTTTAACTGGCTCCTGCGTTGCTGCTCTTGGCTATTGGGCTACTGGCATGCTCACTAAAGATGAAAAATATGCTCCTAAAATCATTGAAGCTGGCGAAGAGACCTATGAAAGAGTCTGGCAGCTGCCTTTATGGGATGAATACAAGGATTTGGTCAAATCAAGGATTGCTGACATCAAGAATTCCCATTTAGACTATGACGCCGGCTGTATTGAAGGCGCCATGTTCCTGCTTAATTTTGTTGAAAACACACCTTTTATCCATTTGGATATTGCCGGCACTGGCTGGTTCAAGGAAGACAAAGGCTATATCACCAAAGGCGGCACTGGTGTTGGTGTCAGGTTGTTAATGGAATTTTTAAAGAAGTTTTATTAAACCACTTTAGAGTGGTTTTTGACATATATTCTCTAATTCTATAATATTTAAATAGCAAAGTTATTTTTTAAAATCAAAGGGGAATTTGAAGCTAAATAATTATTCTCAAAAGCAAGAACCGGAGGAAAAGTAAAATGATAACTAAAATAAAAAAACGAAACAAAAAAACAGAAGATTTTGATCAAGAAAAAATCACTGAAGCCATCTGGAAAGCAGCCCAGGCAGTCGGCGGCCAGGATAAAGAGCGCGCCCAATGGCTCTCTAACAAAGTTGTTGAAACCATGAATATTGAATTCAAAGATCAAATTCCTGAAGTTGAACAGATCCAGGACCTTGTTGAAAAAGTCCTTATGGAAAACGGCCATGCCAAAACAGCCAAATGTTATATTCTTTACCGCCAAAAAAGAAGGGAACTCAGAGAAGCCAAATCCATGATTGGGGTTGATGATGATGTCAAGCTTCCTATTAATTCATTAAAAGTTCTTGAAGGCCGCTATTTGATGAGAGATGAAAACAGGCAAATCTGTGAAACACCCAAACAGTTATTCCAGAGAGTGGCTGCCAATATTGCCTCTGCTGATATCAAATATGGTGAAGATCCGACCAAAGCCACTATGGACTTCTACAATATGATGGTCACCAGGGAATTCATGCCTAATTCACCGACTTTGATGAATGCCGGCACTTCTATTCAGCAATTGGCTGGCTGCTTTGTTTTGCCTGTTGAAGACAGCATGGACCAGATCTTTGATTCAATCAAATACACTGCTTTGATTCATCAGTCAGGAGGAGGAACTGGTTTCTCTTTCAGCAGGCTCAGGCCCAAAGGAGATGTTGTCAAAAGCACTGGCGGAGTTGCTTCTGGCCCCTTAAGTTTTATGGAAGTTTTTAATGCTGCCACCAATATTGTCAAGCAGGGAGGAAAACGCAGAGGCGCTAACATGGGCATCTTAAGAGTTGACCACCCGGACATTATTGATTTCATTACTTCAAAAGAAAAAGAAACTTCTCTGGCTAATTTCAATATTTCAGTCGGCCTTACAGAAAAATTCATGCAGGCAGTTGAAGAAAACAAGGATTATGAATTGATTAATCCCAGGAACAAGCAGCCCATCAACCGCCTTAATGCCAGAAGAGTTTTCAATCTTATTGTTACCATGGCCTGGAAAAATGGCGAGCCAGGCATTATTTTCCTGGACAGGCTCAACAGCCCCATTACCAATCCCACACCGCACATTGGAGAAATAGAGTCGACCAATCCTTGCGGTGAACAGCCTTTGTTGCCGTTTGAATCATGCAATCTCGGCAGCATTAATCTGGAACGCCATGTCAAAGACAATCAGGTTAACTGGGAAAAATTAAGAAATACTATCCGCCAGGCAGTTCATTTCCTTGACAATGTTATTGACATGAACAAATACCCCTTGCAGCAAATTACTGATATTGTAAATGCCAATAGAAAAATCGGCATGGGAGTCATGGGCTGGGCAGATATGCTCATTCGTTTAGGCATTCCTTACAACAGCAAACAAGGCGTTGAACTGGCAGAGAAAATCATGAAATTTATTGATGATGAAGCCAAGAAAAAATCAGTGGAAATCGCCAGGAAAAGAGGCACTTTCCCTAATTTTAGAGGCAGCACTTATGACACTAACAAACCAGAAGACAGAGTCAGGAATGCTACTAGAACCACCATTGCTCCGACTGGTTCAATTGGCATTATTGCCGGAGCCTCAAGCGGCATTGAACCATTGTTTGCTATTTCTTTTATCAGAAAAACACCGCAGTTTGAACTTTTAGAGGTCAATCCTTTGTTTGAAGAGATTGCCAAGAAGCGCGGCTTTTA